>NZ_JAYQWM010000001.1:0-161145 GCF_036662595.1 Escherichia sp. Lx600-2
TTGACACTGAACATTGAGCCTTGATGTGTAGGATAGGTGGGAGGCTTTGAAGTGTGGACGCCAGTCTGCATGGAGCCGACCTTGAAATACCACCCTTTAATGTTTGATGTTCTAACGTTGACCCGTGATCCGGGTTGCGGACAGTGTCTGGTGGGTAGTTTGACTGGGGCGGTCTCCTCCTAAAGAGTAACGGAGGAGCACGAAGGTTGGCTAATCCTGGTCGGACATCAGGAGGTTAGTGCAATGGCATAAGCCAGCTTGACTGCGAGCGTGACGGCGCGAGCAGGTGCGAAAGCAGGTCATAGTGATCCGGTGGTTCTGAATGGAAGGGCCATCGCTCAACGGATAAAAGGTACTCCGGGGATAACAGGCTGATACCGCCCAAGAGTTCATATCGACGGCGGTGTTTGGCACCTCGATGTCGGCTCATCACATCCTGGGGCTGAAGTAGGTCCCAAGGGTATGGCTGTTCGCCATTTAAAGTGGTACGCGAGCTGGGTTTAGAACGTCGTGAGACAGTTCGGTCCCTATCTGCCGTGGGCGCTGGAGAACTGAGGGGGGCTGCTCCTAGTACGAGAGGACCGGAGTGGACGCATCACTGGTGTTCGGGTTGTCATGCCAATGGCACTGCCCGGTAGCTAAATGCGGAAGAGATAAGTGCTGAAAGCATCTAAGCACGAAACTTGCCCCGAGATGAGTTCTCCCTGACCCTTTAAGGGTCCTGAAGGAACGTTGAAGACGACGACGTTGATAGGCCGGGTGTGTAAGCGCAGCGATGCGTTGAGCTAACCGGTACTAATGAACCGTGAGGCTTAACCTTACAACGCCGAAGCTGTTTTGGCGGATGAGAGAAGATTTTCAGCCTGATACAGATTAAATCAGAACGCAGAAGCGGTCTGATAAAACAGAATTTGCCTGGCGGCCGTAGCGCGGTGGTCCCACCTGACCCCATGCCGAACTCAGAAGTGAAACGCCGTAGCGCCGATGGTAGTGTGGGGTCTCCCCATGCGAGAGTAGGGAACTGCCAGGCATCAAATAAAGCGAAAGGCCATCCTGACGGATGGTCTTTTTGCGTTGGCGCAGAAAAAAATGCCTGATGCGACGCTGCGCGTCTTATACTCCCACATATGCCAGATTCAGCAACGGATACGGTTTCCCCAACTTGCCTACTTCCATACGTGTTCTCCTTACCAGAAATTTATCCTTAAGCTTCTCAATAACCATTTTCCTGCTAACTAAATTCATGGTTAAGGTTGCATAATGATGTGCAACAAATGTATAACATTTCCTTTACCAAAAAAAATAAACAAAAGCGACCGACAAAAGCATCGGATTACGGCAGGAGACATAATGGCATGGCTGAAAGTACTGTAACGGCAGACAGCAAACTGACAAGTAGTGATACTCGTCGCCGCATTTGGGCGATTGTGGGGGCCTCTTCAGGTAATCTGGTCGAGTGGTTCGATTTCTATGTCTACTCGTTCTGTTCACTCTACTTTGCCCACATCTTCTTCCCTTCCGGGAACACGACGACTCAACTACTACAAACAGCAGGTGTTTTTGCTGCGGGATTCCTGATGCGCCCAATAGGCGGTTGGCTATTTGGCCGCATAGCCGATAAACATGGTCGCAAAAAATCGATGCTGCTATCGGTGTGTATGATGTGTTTCGGCTCACTGGTAATCGCCTGTTTGCCTGGTTATGAAACAATCGGTACGTGGGCTCCGGCATTATTGCTTCTCGCGCGTTTATTTCAGGGATTATCCGTTGGCGGAGAATATGGCACCAGCGCCACCTATATGAGTGAAGTTGCCGTTGAAGGGCGCAAAGGTTTTTACGCATCATTTCAGTATGTGACGTTGATCGGCGGACAACTGCTAGCCCTACTGGTTGTCGTGGTTTTACAACACACCATGGAAGACGCTGCACTCAGAGAGTGGGGATGGCGTATTCCTTTCGCGTTAGGAGCTGTGTTAGCTGTTGTGGCGTTGTGGTTACGTCGTCAGTTAGATGAAACTTCGCAACAAGAAACGCGCGCTTTAAAAGAAGCTGGATCTCTGAAAGGATTATGGCGCAATCGCCGTGCATTCATCATGGTTCTCGGTTTTACCGCTGCGGGCTCCCTTTGTTTCTATACCTTCACCACTTATATGCAGAAGTATCTGGTAAATACTGCGGGAATGCATGCCAACGTGGCGAGTGGCATTATGACTGCCGCATTGTTTGTATTCATGCTTATTCAACCACTCATTGGCGCGCTGTCGGATAAGATTGGTCGCCGTACCTCAATGTTATGTTTCGGTTCGCTGGCAGCCATTTTTACCGTTCCTATTCTCTCAGCATTGCAAAACGTTTCCTCGCCTTATGCCGCTTTTGGTCTGGTGATGTGTGCCCTGCTGATAGTGAGTTTTTATACATCAATCAGTGGAATACTGAAGGCTGAGATGTTCCCGGCACAGGTTCGCGCATTAGGCGTTGGTCTGTCATATGCGGTCGCTAATGCTATATTTGGTGGTTCGGCGGAGTACGTAGCGTTGTCGCTGAAATCAATAGGAATGGAAACAGCCTTCTTCTGGTATGTGACCTTGATGGCCGTGGTGGCGTTTCTGGTTTCTTTGATGCTACATCGCAAAGGGAAGGGGATGCGTCTTTAGTGACGGGTCAGTTGCCAGACGGTATAGCCGGTGCTTGCACCGGCGACATCCCAGGCCAAATCCTTCCAGCTCCAGCCGCTCCCTTCGGGGCGGCTATCCCAAAGCTCTTTTGACGCCCCCAAACTGACAGAGAACATCAATCCAAACATGGCACTGCGATCCCGGCTCATCCCCTGATGCTGTGAATATTCATTTCCGGCGGCGGAAAGCATCGCCGAGGCGATAAAGTGTTGAGCTTTATCCTGCCCGCTCCAGCTATCGTTAGCCATATGGCTGCATCCAGAAAGTAACAATAGCGAACAGACAAAAAGAATACGCAAAACATGGCCTCCAAAAAACAAACCCCGTACAGGACGGGGTTGTGATTACAGGATGCGGCTAATTAATCGGTCGATGCGGATACGGCGCAAACGGCGGATGAGTTTACGAACCTTCACCGGATAATCGGCAATACTTTGCAGATCGCGATAGTGCTTAACGATGGTGGTATGCTCGCGGATCAGCTCCAGTTCTTTCTCTCGCTGCGGCGCAAGCTCCAGTTGTGGATCGTGGATCAAAATGGCGTTTTCCAGATCCAGACGCCAGGCGCGCGGGTTCAGGTTATTACCAGTGATCAACATCCACTTATCATCAACCCACATCCCTTTTAGGTGATAGGTGTTGTCGTCATCTTTCCATAACCGAACCACTAGCTGGTCAGTATTGACGTAATACTGCAAACGGCTCAGGAAACGACGCAGATTGATCTCATAGAGATAAGGCAATGCGCCAATTATCTTGAAAGGTTCATCTTCCGGAATGTAGAAGTCGTTCGCGGTTTTATCACCAACAATAATTTCGACCTTTTTCCCTTCGCGCAGCAACTGGATAATATTGCGCACAAGGATTGCTGGCAGGTTGAAGTATGGCGTACAGATGGTTAGTTTCTGCTCGGCACAAGGCATAAGATGGAAAATGGTCTTGTTCAACAGACTCGATTTCCCCAGCCCCACTAGCGGCGTTACGGAAAGCTGATCGTTGTCGGCATCGCCCTGGAAATGATAAGCGGCATCACGCAGCTCCTGGCGGAACAGACGAATATCATTCTTGATTTCCGGGCTTTTTGGCCGATTAACATCATCCAGACGATTAACGCCGCGGCCATTCATAATATTCTGTGTAACCCATTCAAACATAATGTCTGACATCTTACGGTTACGGATAAGATGATAACGGTCGTAGCGATATTTATCGTGCTGATGCAGGTAAACATCGTTCAGGCTGGCACCGCTATAAAGTACGCTATCGTCGATGATAAAGCCTTTAAAGTGCAGAACACCAAGGGCTTCACGGGTATTGATTGGAACGCCATAAACCGGAACATCTACGCCCGGATTTTCCTGCGCCATGCGGCAGTACCAGTCAGCGTTAGTGTTAGATGCCGCAGCGCCAATGCGTCCACGTTGTGCACGATGCCAGTCGACCAGCACCCGCACATCCAGTTCCGGACGCTGCCTTTTAGCTTCATACAACGCGTTCAGAATGCCTTTGCCACCGTCATCCTGTTCGAGATACAGGGCGACAATGCAAATGCGCTGCTTCGCGCTGGCTATTTTTTCCAGCAGCGTCTCCCGGAAGTCGGCGGGAGCGTAAAAGAAATCGACATCATCAACTGATTGAGAAATCTTGGGTAGTTGGGCAAGGTGTTGTTGATGTTTATTACGCTTAAATTTTGACAACATCACAGTGCATTTCTTCTCTGTTCATTGAAGGGTCCTCTGTGCAATGCAGACGACATAAGCGGGCAATAATAACACCAGTCCCGATTAAGTGGTCAACATTTCCAGTACCTTACTCATGATTCCTCGCGTTGGGCAAGATTTAGCGTAAGCCCAACGATCCCCTCTTCGAGCTGGATATCAACGTTAAACCCGAGCTTGCGGGCCAGCGCCACCATGCCACGATTATTTGGCATCGTAATACCATTCAGACGTTGTAGTCCGTGATCTCGCGTATAGGTAATCAACTTTTCCATTAAGCGTCGACCTAAGCCTAACCCTTTGAGATCCGAGCGAACCAGCACGGCAAATTCGGCATCGATGTTATCAGGGTCGGAGATCGCACGCGTGACGCCGAGGATCTCTTCCGTTTGATCAATACGTCGTACCGCTACAAACGCCATTTCCCGATCGTAGTCGATCTGCGTCATGTTGGCTAAATCTTCATGGGTAAATTCGTTGATCTCGCTAAAGTAGCGGTAATAAAGATCTTCTTTGGTGACTCGCGAAATGAATTGCTGAAGTTGTGGCTCATCTTCTGGCAAAATCGGGCGGAACAAGCAGCGTTCACCGTTTTTCAATTCTACCCATTCTTCCAGCTGATGCGGATAAGGGCGCACTGCCAGCCGACTCTCGTTATCGCCTTCAAACGGCGCGATATCCAGCGTGACATCCAGCGCGGTAAATTCACTGCCAGAAGCCAGCAAAGGATGAATATCCAGACGCTGAATTTCCGGGCAATCGACAATCAAGTTGGAAACCTGCACCAGAAGCTGGCTCAAGCCTGCAACATCCAATGGGCGTAGCGCACTGCGCGCACGAATCTTTTTACTTTTGATCCCCTGAATAACCAGATAGCGGGCCAGGTTCATATTCAGCGGCGGCAGTGCGACGACGGCTTGATCTTCAGGACGCCACTCCACACCGCCTTCACCCAGCATGATCAACGGCCCAAAAACCGGATCGTGCTCAACCACAACCCGCAACTCCTGAGCGCCAGCACGGTTAGCCATACTTTGCACCAACAGGCCGTGGACCCGCGCCTGCGGCCAGGTCATTTTTACGCGATCGAAAATAGCGTTTGCCGCTTGCTGGACTTCATTGGCTGTACGCAGGTACAGCATGACGCCCTGAACTTCCGATTTATGTGGAATATCCGGCGAACGCAATTTCAGCGCCACCGGATAACCAATCTGTTCGGCAATATGCACCGCTTCGGTGCTATCACTGGCAATCCAGGTAGGGAGCGTGTTCATGCCATACGCTTGCAGGATGGGCTGAACTTCATGGGTATCGAGCGACGTAGCCCCTTCGGCAATCGCCTGTTGCAACAGAAGATGCGCTTTTGCGGTATTGGAAGTCAGATTGCTGGGCAACGCCGGCGTTTCGCGTAGTTGCTTCTGATTACGCCGGTACTCCACCATATGCATAAAAGCAGTGATGGTTCCTTCCGGGGTACGGTAGGTCGGCAGCCCGGCTTCGCTGAATAAACGTCGTGCCTCTTGCGAGGAGTGCTCGCCGCACCAGTTCGTCAGCAGAGAAACATACTTGCTGCGGGGATGATGCTTTACCGCTTCAATTAATGCTTGCGCACTTTCTGTTGCGGGAGCAGCGGCGCTGGGCGAATGAATAACCATCAGCGCATCAAAATCCTGGCTGTGGAGCAGAATGTCCAGCGTTTTGACATAATGCTCGCTGCTGGCGTCATCGCGCAGATCGAGCGGGTTAGATATTGCCACATGTCCTGGCAGTGCATCGCGCAGTTTCTGGCAGGTTTCTTCGCTTAGTGTTGCCAGCTTGCCATTGCGTGACCATAAGGCATCCAGCGCCAGCGCGGCAGGCGCAGCACCGTTGCTGATAATCATCAACCGGTCGCCACGCAGCGGGCGCATATGGCTAAGGGTTTCTACCGCCGAAAACAGTTCGTGGGTGTCCTGTACCCGCAACAAACCGGCACGCTGAATAGCCGCATCCCATGCCGGGTCCATTCCTGCCGTCGTGTTGAGCAGTCGCTGTGCCGCCGGGCTACGTCCGCTTTTAATCACCAGAATCGGTTTATTACGCGAGGCACTACGGGCCGCCGAAACAAAGCGTCGCGCGTCGCTTAACTGTTCGAGATAGAGCAGGATGGCGCTGGTTTTACTGTCGCGTGCCAGATAGTCAAGCAATTCATCAACGTCGATATCCAGGCTGTCGCCGAGCGCAATAAAGTAGGAAAAGCCCATCTCACGCTGTTGCGCCCAGTCGAGGATGGTGTTGGAGACGGCAGCCGATTGTGAAATAAACGCCAGCTTGCCGCGTTTAATAGGTACCGGCGAAAAGCTGGCATTCAGACCTTGCCAGGGAGCCAGTAAACCCAGACTGTTTGGTCCAAGCAGGCGCATGTTATGGCGCAGGGCGCAGGCGCGGAGATCTTCGTGTTGCGATGCCGGGGCGGAAAGAATAATGCAGGTTTTACAGCCTTTCTCGCCGAGCTCTTCCAGAAGAGCAAGATTACGGCTGGCATTGGTACATAAAACCGCAAGGTCGGGTGTAAAGGGCAAGCTGGCAATATCCGGCCAGGCCAACACACCCAACACCGCTTTCCAGGCTGGCGTCACCGGGAGTACCGGTCCGTTAAAGCCTCCCGCCAGCAGGTTACGCATCATCAGGTAACCTGCGCGATTGGGTTTCATCGACGCGCCAATTACCGCTATCGATTTTGGTCGCAGTAGTGCTTCCAGTCCTCGCTGACTCATACCGGCCTCCCGCAGAAGTGACCGAATGATTTTAAACGCTTTCTAACTGTTCTGCTGTGATGCTACCCAGATGTTGCGTTTTTCCTGCCAGATAGCGTGTTTTAAAGCGGGTAAAATGCTCGCCTAACCCTGCTGCCGCCCCGGTATCGCCGGCCATATCTAACAGTGCGATGGCTACCTCGGCAGTACAATATTGGCCTTCAGCCTGGGCTTCACGCAGGCGATAGGCAGAAAGCCGGGAAAGATCGACGGAAATGACGGGAAGATTATCCAGATACGGACTTTTACGAAACATCTTGCGAGCTTCCGGCCAGGTACCATCGAGCATGATAAACAGCGGTGGCTTACTGGCAGGTGGTGTGAAGATCACTTCCCGTTGCTCATCAGCATACGAGGCGGGAAAGACCACCATTGGCTGATAATCCGGGTTTTGTACCAGATCCAGCAAATCCTGCGAGGGTTCGGTACGCGACCATTGAAACGCAACGGTATCAGGCAAAATATCAGCAATCAGACGCCCGGTATTACTGGGCTTCATTGGCTCGGTGTCGAACATCAGCAAACAGAAGCGACTTTTTGCTTGTGCTGGGGTAATTGTCGAACAGAGACATAATTTCTCTGGCAAAAGACAGCGCTGGCAGCGACGAACGCGATTACCGCGGGCAAGAAAAGGACGTGTTGCGCGCGCAATACGCTCGGCGCGTAACTGGAGAACAGCGTTTTCGGTCATAAGAGAGCGTCGAAAAAACGCCATTGTCGCAGAGGAGAAAACGGGGCACAAGATGCGCCCCGGTAAGATTAAAGAGATTCGTTCAGCCAGCTATCGAACGGCGCTTTCGGTACTGCGCCATTAAGCATGTCGACAACCTGACCGTTTTTGAAAATCATGATCGTCGGTATACTACGAATTCCAAAGCGACTGCTCAATTCACGTTCAGCTTCGGTATTCACTTTCACAAAGCGCACTTTACCGCTACGCTCTTGCGCGACATCTTCAAAAATTGGTGCGAAATTACGGCAGGGGCCGCACCACGGTGCCCAGAAGTCGATCACCACAGGTAGATCATCTTTCAGCAATTTGTCGAGCGTTTCACCGGTCGCATTAATCACCTCTCCGTCAAACAAGTCGTGACCGCAGCGTCCGCATTTTGCCGCATCTTCGATCCGATCGTCGGGAATGCGATTGATGGCCTGACAATGGGTACAAACGGTATTCATAACTAACCTCGGGATGAGTAAGGAGACTTATCGGCAACGACGCCGGTATGTTTCTAATATGTTACATATTATCGGGGACATTGTTCTAGACAACAATCTGTTTTATTCAATAGGTATGATAGTCGCAGGCTTTGGTACGAAATCATGGCGAACCGCGCGGACTTCGGGTAATCTGCGCGCTTCGCGCAGCGCTGGTGGAGAAAAGCATGAACGATGAAATGAAAGGTAAAAGCGGCAAGGTCAAAGTGATGTATGTCCGCAGTGATGATGATTCTGATAAACGTACCCACAACCCGCGTACCGGGAAAGGGGGCGGGCGTCCAGGAAAATCTCGTGCTGACGGTGGCCGTCGCCCCGCCCGCGATGACAAACAGAGTCAGCCCCGTGACCGCAAGTGGGAAGATTCGCCGTGGCGCACGGTTTCCCGCGCGCCGGGTGATGAGACGCCGGAAAAGGCCGATCACGGTGGCATCAGTGGTAAAAGTTTTATTGATCCAGAAGTTTTGCGTCGTCAGCGTGCGGAAGAAACCCGCGTCTACGGCGAAAATGCATGTCAGGCACTGTTCCAGAGCCGTCCGGAAGCGATTGTTCGCGCCTGGTTTATCCAGAGCGTAACGCCACGTTTTAAAGAAGCCTTGCGCTGGATGGCGGCAAACCGCAAAGCGTACCATGTGGTGGATGAAGCGGAATTGACAAAAGCGTCAGGCACGGAACATCACGGCGGCGTTTGCTTCCTGATCAAAAAGCGTAATGGCACAACCGTGCAGCAGTGGGTAAGCCAGGCAGGTGCGCAGGATTGCGTTCTGGCACTGGAAAACGAATCTAACCCGCATAACCTGGGTGGCATGATGCGCAGCTGCGCGCACTTCGGCGTGAAAGGCGTTGTGGTGCAGGATGCGGCACTGCTGGAGTCGGGTGCGGCTATCCGTACCGCAGAAGGCGGCGCAGAGCACGTTCAGCCGATTACTGGCGACAACATTGTTAACGTGCTGGATGATTTCCGTCAGGCGGGTTACACCGTAGTGACAACTTCCAGCGAGCAGGGGAAACCGCTGTTCAAAACCAGCCTGCCAGCGAAAATGGTACTGGTGCTGGGTCAGGAATATGAAGGGTTACCGGATGCCGCACGCGATCCGAACGATCTGCGCGTGAAGATTGACGGTACGGGCAACGTTGCCGGGCTGAATATCTCTGTTGCAACAGGCGTTTTGCTTGGTGAATGGTGGCGTCAGAATAAAGCCTGATAAATCAGCCGGGTGGCAACTCTGCCATCCGGCATTTTCCCGCAAATTTACTCACTCTCTGCCGGTAATACTGGCATCCAGTCAATCGGCGTCTCGCCATGTTGTTCCAGCCACTGATTTGCCAGCACAAAATGGTTACAGCCAAAGAATCCACGATGCGCAGAAAGCGGTGACGGATGCGGTGCTTTCAGTACGTGATGGCGTTGCTTATCTATAATCGCCCCTTTCTTTTGCGCATGCGATCCCCACAACAAAAACACCACGCCTTCGCGATGCTGGTTAATCAGGCTGATCACTTTATCGGTGAAGGTTTCCCAGCCGAGGCTGGCGTGGGAATGCGCCTGACCTGCGCGTACCGTCAACACAGTATTGAGTAGCAGAACGCCCTGACGCGCCCAGCTTTCAAGATAACCATGATTAGGGCGGGTGAAGCCCGGAATAGTATTTTCCAGCTCTTTATACATATTCAGCAGTGACGGAGGAGTGGCGATTCCGGGGCGAACGGAAAATGCCAGCCCATGCGCCTGTCCCGGTCCGTGATAAGGATCCTGGCCGAGAATCACCACTTTAACGTCACCCAACTCGGTAAAGCGGAACGCGTTAAAGACATCTTTTTGTGGTGGATAGATAGTGACGCCGGACTGCCGCTCGCTGGCGACGGTCTGAAGGGTATTAAGAAAATAGGGTTGCTGCTTCTCTTCAGCCAGCACGTCATGCCAGGTTAATTCGTTAGCCATCTCGCTCTCCTGCGAATCTTCAATCCGCCTAGCTTAACTGCTTCTTTCTACAGAACAAAATCATGCTCATTTTTTAGACTTAAACGAGTGCAAAAAAATGTAAATTGGTAAAATTTCACACCCGCATAAGTTGATGTAAAACAATAAAATCCATTTGCGACCACAATTGATGTGTGGTTTTTATTGATTTAAATCAAAGAATCAAGGGTGTTTGAGGAGTATATATACACTCAAGCAACAATGGTTTTACCAATTGGCCGCGACAGGCTGAACAAATCAAATAATTTTGCCGGGGAGGCATCACATGATTACAGGTATCCAGATTACTAAAGCCGCTAACGACGATCTGCTGAACTCTTTCTGGCTGCTGGACAGCGAAAAAGGCGAAGCACGTTGCATCGTTGCGAAAGCAGGTTTTGCAGAAGACGAAGTGGTTGCAGTAAGCAAACTGGGTGACATTGAGTACCGTGAAGTTCCAGTAGAAGTGAAACCAGAAGTTCGCGTTGAAGGTGGTCAGCACCTGAACGTTAACGTTCTGCGTCGTGAAACTCTGGAAGATGCAGTTAAGCATCCGGAAAAATATCCGCAGCTGACCATCCGTGTATCCGGTTATGCAGTTCGCTTTAACTCTCTGACTCCGGAACAGCAGCGCGACGTTATCGCTCGTACCTTTACTGAAAGCCTGTAAGGCTTAAGTAGCAAGTTACTAAGCGGAAGAGGGCGACCTCTTCCGCTTTTTTTCATTAATAGAAAATGCGTACCGCGCAATAGATCAGCAGCAGCGCCAGCACGATATTTAACTGGCGACCATACTGGCGAAACAATCGCTGAAATAGATGCCCCGCCAGCGCCCAGCACACATTGCCAAACGTCCCAATCATTGCCAGCAAAACGCTGACGCCAACTATCCAGCTTAACGCCTGTGTTTGCGGCAGAACAAATGTCGACAGTGCCGTAACACCGTACAAAATGATTTTGACGTTCACAAACTGCAAAGCAAAGCTGGCCCAAAAACTGATTGGTTTTGTCTGAAGCCCGTCTTCCTTTGTTGGACTGGTAGCGATTTTCCACGCCAGCCAGACAATATATGCCGCTCCTGCCCAACTCAACAGATGCACTGCTGCCGGGTCGATAACAGTCAGTGAAAACGAAATGCCCGCACACAGCAACATGACGATTAAAAATCCCAGACTCATCCCTGCCAGCACGCGGGTACTCTGACGAAATCCGTGCGTTGTGGCTGAGCTAAGGGCGAGAATATTGTTCGGTCCTGGCGTCATGGCGGTAATCAGGGTGTAAGTCCAAAAAGCACTTAAAAGGGTCGGTGTCACTTGTTATCTCCTCTGTTTTGGTAGACAGTACCCGACACGGAACATTTTAAAAAATGAATGTTTTTACATTCTAAATTCGATATTTTCGATAGGTTTGGGGTTATGGATCTGCGCCGTTTTATTACGCTTAAAACCGTGGTGGAAGAGGGTTCCTTTTTGCGAGCTTCGCAAAAATTGTGCTGTACACAATCGACGGTGACTTTTCATATTCAGCAGCTTGAGCAGGAGTTCTCGGTACAGTTATTTGAGAAAATTGGCCGACGGATGTGCCTCACTCGCGAAGGTAAAAAGCTGCTGCCGCACATTTATGAACTCACCAGAGTGATGGATACCCTTCGTGAGGCTGCCAAAAAGGAGTCGGATCCGGACGGGGAACTACGCGTTGTTTCGGGCGAAACGTTGCTCTCTTACCGAATGCCGCAGGTGTTGCAGCGTTTTCGGCAACGCGCCCCAAAAGTGCGTTTATCGTTGCAGTCTCTGAACTGTTACGTGATCCGTGATGCGCTACTGAATGATGAGGCCGATGTCGGGGTTTTTTATCGCGTAGGGAATGATGATGCCCTGAACCGACGAGAATTGGGTGAGCAATCGCTGGTGCTGGTAGCTTCACCGCAAATTGCAGATGTCGATTTTACTGAGCCGGGAAGACATAACGCCTGTAGCTTTATTATCAACGAACCGCAATGTGTATTCCGGCAGATATTTGAGAGCACGCTGCGCCAGCGGCGGATCACGGTGGAAAACACCATTGAGCTGTTAAGCATTGAAAGTATCAAACGTTGTGTCGCGGCGAATATCGGTGTCAGTTACTTGCCCCGCTTTGCGGTGGAAAAAGAGCTTGAGAGCGGAGAATTAATTGAATTGCCTTTTGGCGAACACTCGCAGACCATTACGGCAATGTGCGCTCACCATGCCGGAAAAGCAGTTAGCCCGGCGATGCACACTTTTATTCAGTGTGTTGAAGATTGTTTTTTGCCGGGATAAAAATAATGCCGGGCTTAAACCCGGCATTGAGATTACTCTTCTGTCGTTTGCGGTGGCACGCCCGTTCCGCTCGGTTTACGGCGCTTACCAATATTTTTGGTATCGCGATGGCGTTTTTTCACCCGCGGCTTCTCTTTCTCTTTAGCTTTTTTCTTCTCGGCGCGTTTTGCCAGTACTTTCTTCGATGGCTTGCCGGTCTGCTTCTCGCTTGGCGCACGCGTTTTCGGGCGTAACTCATCAATCACGCGAGCTTTAATTGGCTCTTCAATATAGCGACCAACTTTGCCCAGCAGCAGATGGTCATGGGCTTCTACCAGCGAAATTGCGGTGCCTTTACGACCGGCGCGCGCGGTACGTCCGATACGGTGCAAATAAGTATCGCCACTGCGCGGCATATCGAAGTTAAAGACGTGGCTGACGTCAGGAATGTCGATACCGCGCGCGGCAACATCGGTTGCAACCAGTACGTTTACGCGACCTTCGGTCAAACGCTTGATCGCTTCGTTACGCTTGCCTTGTACCATCTCACCTTCGAGATAGCAGTTGTTGATGCCCGCTTCGCGCAGCCAGTTTGCCAGCTCATGCACACGCTCACGCTTACGCACAAACACAATTGAGCGGGTCGCTTCCGGCTGTTTTAACAGATGCACCAGCAATGCGGTTTTATGTTCCAGGTCATCGGCGCGGTAATACCACTGATGAATTTTTTTGCGCTCACGGGTGGACGGATTGGCAGAAACCTCCACCGGATCTTCCAGCAGACGCTCGGCAAAGTCCTGAATCGCATCGCCTTCCAGAGTTGCCGAAAAGAGCAGGGTCTGTTTACGCCAGCGCGTTTCGCCAGCAATATGTTCGATATCCTGAGCGAAGCCCATATCCAGCATACGGTCTGCTTCGTCGAGGATCAGCGTTTCAACCGCGCGGCAATCGAAGTTCTCTTCTTTTATGTATTGCAGCAGACGTCCGGTCGTGGCGACCACGATGTCCTGATTTTCGCTGAACACTTCCGCGTGGTTCATATAGGCTACGCCGCCGGTGATGGTGGCGATATCCAGATGCGTATGTTTCGCCAGTTCGCGGGCATGATCGGCCACCTGCATCGCCAGCTCGCGAGTTGGGGTGAGGATCAAAATACGCGGCGGACCGGATTTCTTACGCGGGAAATCGAGCAGGTGCTGCAACGCTGGCAGCAGATACGCCGCCGTTTTACCGGTGCCTGTCGGCGCAGAACCGAGTACATCACGGCCATCGAGCGCAGGCGGAATGGCGGCAGCCTGAATGGCGGTCGGGCGAGTGAAACCTTTATCCTGGAGGGCTTCCAGCAGGCTTTCGTCGAGTTCAAGTTCGGAAAAAGTCGTTACAGTCATGTTCTACCTCTGTGTGGGGCGCTGATTATAGACGTTACGGCTGCAATCTTCATCTGTTTGTATGGATATCGCTTCTCGGGTATTGTTCTCACCCGGTGCTATCGCCGTTTTTCCTGCAAGGTTTTATTTTCATGTCACAGTCTACATCCGTGCTTCGTCGTAATGGATTTACTTTTAAACAGTTTTTTGTTGCTCATGAACGCTGTGCGATGAAAGTGGGAACGGATGGCATATTGCTGGGCGCATGGGCACCGGTGGCTGGGGTAAAACGTTGCCTTGATATCGGCACTGGTAGCGGGTTGCTGGCATTAATGCTGGCGCAGCGAACCGATGACAGCGTGATGATTGATGCAGTTGAACTGGAAAGTGAAGCTGCCGCGCAGGCGCAGGAAAATATCAACCAGTCCCCGTGGGCAGAGCGGATTAACGTCCATACGGCGGATATTCAGCAGTGGCTCACACAGCAGACAGTACGCTTCGATTTAATCATCAGTAACCCACCTTACTATCAGCAGGGAGTAGAGTGCGCGACCCCTCAACGGGAACAGGCTCGCTATACCACTACGCTTGATCACCCATCGCTGCTGACCTGTGCGGCGGAGTGCATTACCGAAGAGGGATTTTTCTGCGTGGTGCTGCCAGAGCAGATTGGTAATAGTTTTACGGAGCTGGCATTAAGCATGGGCTGGCATTTACGTTTGCGGACGGATGTGGCGGAAAACGAAGCGCGACTGCCGCATCGGGTGCTGCTGGCATTCTCCCCGCAGGCGGGAGAATGCTTTAGCGATCGCTTAGTCATTCGTGGGCCAGACCAGAACTATTCCGAAGCGTATACGGCGCTGACCCAGGCTTTTTATCTGTTTATGTAATGATTGCCGGGAGAAAGGATCGATGGGCCGGAATGCGTGAGCAGTTCCGGGTAATCCAGCGTAAAATGCAGGCCACGACTCTCCTTGCGCATCATCGCACAGCGAACAATCAACTCGGCAACCTGTACCAGATTACGCAGCTCCAGCAAATTATTTGAGACGCGGAAATGGGCGTAATATTCGTCTATTTCTTGTTGGAGCATGGTTATCCGCCGCAGGGCGCGTTCCAGGCGCTTCGTTGTGCGCACAATGCCAACGTAATCCCACATAAACAGCCGTAGCTCGTGCCAGTTATGCTGAATTACTACCCGTTCGTCAGGGTTCTCAACGCGGCTTTCATCCCACGGCGGTAACGTACTGACGCCGTGGGCATAAGGCATACGTCTGGTGATGTCTTCTGCCGCCGACCAGCCATAGACCAGACACTCCAGCAATGAATTCGAGGCCATGCGGTTAGCGCCGTGTAAGCCGGTATAACTCACCTCGCCAATGGCATACAAACCCTCGACGTCCGTACGCCCATGATCATCAACCATTACACCACCGCAGGTATAATGTGCAGCAGGCACAATCGGTACCGGTTCTTGTGTGAGATCAATCCCCAGCCCGAGCAATTTTTCATAAATCATCGGGAAATGCTGGCGAATAAAATCGGCGGGCTTATGGCTGATGTCGAGGAACATACAATCTGCGCCGAGGCGTTTCATTTCATGGTCAATGGCGCGGGCGACAATATCGCGCGGGGCCAGTTCGCCGCGCACATCAAAATCGGGCATAAAACGCGTGCCATCCGGGCGCTTGAGATAAGCGCCTTCGCCGCGCAGTGCTTCCGTTAACAGGAAATTGCGTGCCTGTGGGTGATACAGCGCGGTAGGGTGGAACTGATTAAATTCGAGATTGGCAACCCGGCAGCCTGCGCGCCACGCCATAGCAATGCCATCGCCAGAAGAAATATCCGGATTGGTGGTGTACTGATAAACCTTCGACGCACCGCCGGTTGCCAGTACCACCGCTTTTGCGTGGCAGGTTTCCACAGTTTCTTTATTTCGGTTCCATACCCACGCGCCAACAACCCGTCGCGTGCCCGGCAAGCCAATTTTGTCAGAAATAATCAGATCAACCGCGTTGCTGCGCTCCAGCACGCGAATATTCGGATGGTTCAGCGCCTTGCTCACCAGCGTGGTTTCTACTTCTCTACCAGTTGCGTCGGCGGCATGAAGAATACGACGGTGACTATGGCCACCTTCACGGGTCAGATGGTAGCTTTCTTCACCATTCGGTTGAATGTGGGTATCAAATAACACCCCCTGGTCGATTAGCCATTGCACACAGGATCGTGCATTGCTGGCGACAAATTCAACTGCATGGCGATCGCAAATACCAGCCCCGGCAATCAATGTGTCTTCCACATGCGAGTCAATGCTGTCAGTTTCATCAAACACGGCGGCAATACCGCCCTGGGCATAAAATGTTGAACCTTCCGTTACCGGGCCTTTACTTAGAACGATGACCTGATGCTGGTCAGCCAGGCGTAGCGCCAGTGAAAGCCCGGCTGCGCCGCTACCGATAATCAACACGTCACATGAATGTTCAGGGAGAGTATTCATTTTCTTTGTTTAATTTACTAAACACGGTTTGGTCAGCATAGCATCATGTTGTGCGAATAAACACCTGCTATTTTAATATTTGTTACAGTGGCTAAACACGCTGACGCAGGGCGGCGAGAAAAAGAGAAGTTACTGGCTGGTGGAGGATTAGGTGGTGAAATAAAAAGGCCGTTGGGTTACTCTTCAGGCAGTTAAATGGGCATTTCTACACAGATAATGCGATGTTCAGATTCTGTAGACTTATAATGATAGATAATGATCCGTCTACAGCATGACAAACAAAAACAGATGCGTTACGGAACTTTACAAAAACGAGACACTCTAACCCTTTGCTTGCTCAAATTGCAGCTAATGGAGTGGCGTTTCGATAGCGCGTGGAAATTTGGTTTGGGGAGACTTTACCTCGGATGAGCGAGCAGTTAACGGACCAGGTCCTGGTTGAACGGGTCCAGAAGGGAGATCAGAAAGCCTTTAACTTACTGGTAGTGCGCTATCAGCATAAAGTGGCGAGTCTGGTTTCCCGCTATGTGCCGTCGGGTGATGTTCCCGATGTGGTACAAGAAGCTTTTATTAAAGCCTATCGTGCGCTGGATTCGTTCCGGGGAGATAGCGCTTTTTATACATGGCTGTATCGGATTGCTGTAAATACAGCGAAAAATTACCTGGTTGCTCAGGGGCGTCGTCCACCTTCCAGTGATGTGGATGCCATTGAAGCTGAAAACTTCGAAAGTGGCGGCGCGTTGAAAGAAATTTCGAACCCTGAGAACTTAATGTTGTCAGAAGAACTGAGACAGATAGTTTTCCGAACTATTGAGTCCCTCCCGGAAGATTTACGCATGGCAATAACCTTGCGGGAGCTGGATGGCCTGAGCTATGAAGAGATAGCCGCTATCATGGATTGTCCGGTAGGTACGGTGCGTTCACGTATCTTCCGAGCGAGGGAAGCTATTGATAACAAAGTTCAACCGCTTATCAGGCGTTGACGATAGCGGGATACTGGATAAGGGTATTAGGCATGCAGAAAGAACAACTTTCCGCTTTAATGGATGGCGAAACGCTGGATAGTGAGCTGCTTAACGAACTGGCTCATAACCCAGAAATGCAGAAAACCTGGGAAAGCTATCACTTAATCCGTGACTCAATGCGGGGTGATACTCCCGAGGTGCTCCATTTCGATATCTCTTCACGCGTGATGGCCGCCATTGAAGAAGAGCCAGTACGTCAACCGGCGACATTGATCCCGGAAGCCCAGCCTGCGCCGCATCAATGGCAGAAAATGCCATTCTGGCAGAAAGTACGTCCGTGGGCGGCACAGCTTACCCAAATGGGCGTAGCCGCATGCGTATCGCTTGCAGTTATCGTTGGCGTCCAGCACTATAATGGACAATCTGAAACGTCCCAGCAGCCCGAAACGCCGGTATTTAATACACTGCCGATGATGGGTAAAGCCAGCCCGGTTAGCCTGGGAGTACCTTCTGAAGCGACCGCAAATAATGGTCAACAGCAGCAGGTACAGGAGCAGCGTCGTCGCATTAATGCAATGTTGCAGGATTACGAACTGCAACGCCGACTCCACTCTGAACAGCTTCAGTTTGAGCAGGCGCAAACCCAGCAAGCCGCTGTACAGGTGCCAGGAATTCAAACTTTAGGAACGCAATCGCAGTAATGAAGCAACTTTGGTTTGCCATGTCATTAGTGACAGGTAGCCTGTTATTCTCTGCTAACGCCTCGGCCACTCCCGCGTCCGGGGCGTTATTACAGCAGATGAACCTGGCCAGTCAGTCACTGAATTACGAGCTGTCATTCATCAGCATCAATAAACAGGGTGTTGAGTCTCTGCGTTATCGACATGCACGCCTCGATAACCGTCCTCTTGCACAATTGTTGCAAATGGATGGCCCGCGCCGGGAAGTGGTACAGCGCGGCAATGAAATCAGCTATTTTGAACCGGGACTTGAACCGTTCACGCTTAATGGCGATTACATTGTTGATTCTCTGCCATCGCTCATCTATACCGATTTCAAACGCCTTTCTCCTTACTACGACTTTATCTCCGTCGGGCGCACGCGTATTGCTGATCGTCTTTGCGAAGTCATTCGCGTGGTTGCCCGAGATGGTACACGCTACAGCTACATCGTGTGGATGGACACCGAATCGAAATTACCGATGCGGGTTGATCTTCTTGATCGCGATGGTGAAACGCTGGAACAATTTCGCGTGATTGCTTTTAACGTCAATCAGGATATCAGCAGCAGTATGCAGACGCTGGCGAAGGCAAATTTGCCGCCGTTGCTTTCTGTTCCTGTAGGTGAAAAAGCTAAATTCAGCTGGACGCCAACCTGGTTGCCACAGGGTTTTAGCGAAGTTTCCAGTAGTCGACGTCCGCTACCGACGATGGACAACATGCCTATCGAATCACGTCTCTATTCCGACGGATTATTCAGCTTCTCGGTAAACGTTAACCGCGCTACGCCATCGAGCACCGATCAGATGTTGCGCACCGGACGCAGAACCGTCAGTACAAGCGTACGTGATAACGCCGAAATCACCATTGTCGGTGAACTGCCGCCGCAAACGGCGAAACGCATTGCCGAGAATATTAAGTTCGGGGCAGCGCAATGATCAAAGAGTGGGCTACCGTCGTCTCCTGGCAAAACGGGCAGGCGCTGGTCAGTTGTGATGTTAAAGCCTCATGCAGCAGCTGCGCTTCACGCGCCGGTTGCGGTAGCCGCGTGTTGAATAAACTTGGCCCGCAAACCACGCATACCATTGTCGTACCCTGTGATGAGCCGTTAGTGCCGGGGCAAAAAGTGGAATTGGGGATCGCCGAAGGCAGCCTGCTTAGCTCCGCATTACTGGTTTATATGTCGCCGCTGGTGGGATTATTCCTCATCGCTTCGCTATTTCAGCTACTCTTTGCTTCTGACGTCGCAGCATTATGTGGTGCGGTCCTCGGCGGTATTGGCGGGTTCCTGATTGCGCGTGGCTACTCGCGTAAGTTTGCTGCCCGGGCAGAATGGCAACCGATCATCTTAAGCGTGGCATTGCCGCCTGGCCTTGTGCGATTTGAAACATCTTCGGAAGACGCGAGCCAGTGATTTCACTGGCTTTGTTGCATTTTGCATAACAAATGCGAGGACGTTTCCAGATACCACAATCCATACGGTATGAACATTTCCTCGCCTCAATGTTGTAGTGTAGAATGCGGCGTTTCTATTAATACAGACGTTAAGCTCAGAACAGCGACTTCTAAAAGCCTGGTTAACCGGGCATTAAGGCACAATAATCATACTTTATGAAGAATATACGTAACTTTTCGATCATAGCTCACATTGACCACGGTAAATCGACGCTGTCTGACCGTATTATCCAGATCTGCGGTGGCCTGTCTGACCGTGAAATGGAGGCGCAGGTTCTCGATTCCATGGATCTTGAGCGTGAGCGTGGCATTACCATCAAAGCGCAAAGCGTGACGCTGGACTACAAAGCGTCTGACGGCGAAACCTATCAGCTTAACTTTATCGACACCCCGGGCCACGTAGACTTCTCCTATGAAGTTTCCCGTTCGCTGGCTGCCTGTGAAGGTGCATTGCTGGTGGTCGACGCCGGGCAGGGCGTGGAAGCGCAAACCCTGGCAAACTGCTACACCGCCATGGAAATGGATCTCGAAGTGGTGCCGGTACTGAACAAGATTGACCTGCCGGCAGCCGATCCTGAACGCGTGGCGGAAGAAATTGAAGATATCGTCGGCATCGACGCCACCGACGCGGTGCGCTGTTCAGCGAAAACCGGCGTTGGCGTGCAGGACGTTCTCGAACGTCTGGTGCGCGACATTCCGCCGCCGGAAGGCGATCCGGAAGGCCCGTTGCAGGCACTAATTATCGACTCATGGTTCGACAACTACCTGGGCGTTGTTTCACTTATCCGTATTAAAAACGGCACCCTGCGTAAGGGCGACAAAGTGAAAGTCATGAGTACCGGGCAGACCTATAACGCCGACCGTCTGGGCATCTTCACGCCGAAACAGGTTGACCGCACTGAACTGAAATGTGGCGAAGTCGGCTGGCTCGTATGTGCGATTAAAGATATCCACGGCGCTCCAGTCGGCGATACCTTAACGCTGGCGCGTAATCCGGCAGAAAAGGCGCTGCCTGGCTTTAAGAAAGTCAAACCGCAGGTATACGCCGGTCTGTTCCCGGTAAGTTCCGACGACTATGAAGCCTTCCGTGACGCGCTGGGTAAACTCAGCCTGAACGATGCCTCACTGTTCTATGAGCCGGAAAGCTCCAGCGCGCTGGGCTTTGGTTTCCGCTGCGGCTTCCTTGGCCTGCTGCACATGGAGATCATCCAGGAGCGTCTGGAACGTGAATACGATCTGGATCTGATCACCACTGCGCCGACCGTAGTGTATGAAGTTGAAACCACGTCAAGGGAAGTTATTTACGTCGACAGCCCATCCAAGCTGCCTGCGGTAAATAACATTTACGAACTGCGCGAGCCGATTGCAGAGTGTCACATGCTGCTGCCGCAGGCATATCTCGGCAACGTTATTACGCTGTGCGTAGAAAAACGCGGCGTGCAGACCAATATGGTTTACCACGGTAATCAGGTGGCGCTGACGTACGAGATCCCGATGGCGGAAGTGGTGCTCGACTTCTTCGATCGCCTGAAATCTACCTCGCGTGGTTATGCGTCTCTGGATTACAACTTCAAACGCTTCCAGGCGTCCGACATGGTACGTGTAGACGTATTAATCAACGGTGAACGTGTTGATGCGCTGGCGTTGATCACCCACCGTGATAATTCGCAAAACCGCGGTCGCGAGTTGGTGGAGAAGATGAAAGATCTGATCCCACGCCAGCAGTTTGATATCGCCATTCAGGCAGCGATTGGTACGCACATTATTGCGCGATCCACCGTGAAACAGCTGCGTAAAAACGTACTGGCTAAATGTTATGGCGGCGATATCAGCCGTAAGAAAAAGCTGCTGCAGAAGCAGAAAGAAGGTAAGAAACGCATGAAGCAGATCGGTAACGTCGAGCTGCCGCAGGAAGCGTTCCTCGCCATTCTGCACGTCGGCAAAGACAACAAATAACCCTTAGGAGTTGGCATGGCGAATATGTTTGCCCTGATTCTGGTGATTGCCACACTGGTGACGGGCATTTTATGGTGCGTGGATAAATTCTTTTTCGCACCTAAACGGCGGGAACGTCAGGCAGCGGCGCAGGCGGCTGCCGGTGACTCACTGGATAAAGCAACGTTGAAAAAGGTTGCGCCGAAGCCTGGCTGGCTGGAAACCGGTGCTTCTGTTTTTCCGGTACTGGCTATCGTATTGATTGTGCGTTCGTTTATTTATGAACCGTTCCAGATCCCGTCAGGTTCGATGATGCCGACTCTGTTAATCGGTGATTTTATTCTGGTAGAGAAGTTTGCTTATGGCATTAAAGATCCTATCTACCAGAAAACGCTGATCGAAACCGGTCATCCGAAACGCGGCGATATCGTGGTCTTTAAATATCCGGAAGATCCAAAGCTTGATTACATCAAGCGCGCGGTGGGTTTACCGGGCGATAAAGTCACTTACGATCCGGTCTCAAAAGAGCTGACGATTCAACCGGGATGCAGTTCCGGCCAGGCGTGTGAAAACGCGCTGCCGGTCACCTACTCAAACGTGGAACCGAGCGATTTCGTTCAGACCTTCTCACGCCGTAATGGTGGGGAAGCGACCAGCGGATTCTTTGAAGTGCCGAAAAACGAAACCAAAGAAAATGGAATTCGTCTTTCCGAGCGTAAAGAGACACTGGGTGATGTGACGCACCGCATTCTGACAGTGCCGATTGCGCAGGATCAGGTGGGGATGTATTACCAGCAGCCAGGGCAACAACTGGCAACCTGGATTGTTCCTCCGGGACAATACTTCATGATGGGCGACAACCGCGACAACAGCGCGGACAGCCGTTACTGGGGTTTTGTGCCTGAAGCGAATCTGGTCGGTCGGGCAAAGGCTATCTGGATGAGCTTCGATAAGCAAGAAGGCGAATGGCCGACTGGTGTGCGCTTAAGTCGCATTGGCGGCATCCATTAATAGCTCATCTTCGTTCACGTTGTCGCCGTTATGGCGACAACGTGAATTATTTATGAGATAAATCTCCCGTGGCTAACGACATCCCCCGTCGTTGTGTATAGAATATTCCCCCGAAGTTTAAGGTTGGCACCTCCAGGTTGCCACGGCACACGAAACAGCGTTGGTCCCCATATACCGCTAAACTGAAACTGCAGCGAAGCAGTTAGCAGAGCCATGTATATCAGGTCTGTTTCGTGTGCTGAATTGTTGACGCATTTATTTATTGGTATCGCATGAACCCCATCGTAATTAATCGGCTTCAACGGAAGCTGGGCTACACTTTTAATCATCAGGAACTGTTGCAGCAGGCATTAACTCATCGTAGTGCCAGCAGCAAACATAACGAGCGTTTAGAATTTTTAGGCGACTCTATTCTGAGCTACGTTATCGCCAATGCGCTTTATCACCGTTTCCCTCGTGTGGATGAAGGCGATATGAGCCGGATGCGCGCCACGCTGGTCCGTGGCAATACGCTGGCGGAACTGGCGCGCGAATTTGAGTTAGGCGAGTGCTTACGTTTAGGGCCAGGTGAACTTAAAAGCGGTGGATTTCGTCGTGAGTCAATTCTCGCCGACACCGTCGAAGCATTAATTGGTGGCGTATTCCTCGACAGTGATATTCAAACCGTCGAGAAATTAATCCTCAACTGGTATCAAACTCGTCTGGACGAAATTAGCCCAGGCGATAAACAAAAAGATCCGAAAACGCGCTTGCAAGAATATTTGCAGGGTCGTCATCTGCCGCTGCCGACTTATCTGGTTGTTCAGGTCCGTGGCGAAGCGCACGATCAGGAATTTACAATCCACTGCCAGGTCAGCGGCCTGAGTGAACCGGTGGTTGGCACAGGTTCAAGCCGTCGTAAGGCTGAGCAGGCTGCCGCCGAACAGGCGTTGAAAAAACTGGAGCTGGAATGAGCATCGATAAAAGTTACTGCGGATTTATTGCCATCGTCGGACGTCCGAACGTTGGCAAATCCACATTGTTGAACAAACTGCTGGGGCAGAAAATCTCCATCACCTCCCGCAAGGCGCAGACAACTCGTCACCGCATTGTGGGGATCCATACTGAAGGCGCGTATCAGGCGATCTACGTCGATACACCGGGCCTGCATATGGAAGAAAAACGCGCCATTAACCGCCTGATGAACAAAGCGGCGAGCAGCTCTATTGGCGATGTTGAGCTGGTGATTTTTGTCGTTGAAGGCACCCGCTGGACGCCGGACGACGAAATGGTGCTCAACAAACTGCGCGAAGGCAAAGCGCCGGTAATCCTCGCGGTGAACAAAGTGGACAACGTGCAGGAGAAAGCCGATCTGCTGCCGCACCTGCAGTTCCTGGCAAGCCAGATGAACTTCCTTGATATCGTGCCAATCTCTGCCGAAACCGGGCTGAATGTTGACACTATTGCGGCAATCGTGCGTAAGCATCTACCTGAAGCGACTCATCACTTCCCGGAAGATTACATCACCGATCGCTCACAGCGTTTTATGGCGTCTGAAATCATCCGCGAAAAACTGATGCGTTTCCTCGGCGCTGAACTGCCGTACTCCGTGACCGTGGAGATCGAACGTTTCGTCTCTAACGAACGCGGTGGTTATGACATCAACGGTTTGATTCTCGTTGAGCGTGAAGGGCAGAAGAAGATGGTTATTGGCAACAAAGGGGCCAAGATCAAAACCATCGGGATTGAAGCGCGTAAAGACATGCAGGAAATGTTCGAAGCGCCTGTCCACCTTGAACTGTGGGTAAAAGTGAAATCCGGTTGGGCCGACGACGAACGCGCACTGCGCAGTCTCGGTTACGTTGACGATCTTTAAGAGTAACTCCGATGGAAGGCTGGCAGCGCGCATTTGTCCTGCATAGTCGCCCGTGGAGCGAAACCAGCCTGATGCTGGACGTCTTCACGGAGGAATCGGGTCGCGTGCGTCTGGTTGCGAAAGGCGCACGCTCTAAACGCTCTACCCTGAAAGGTGCATTACAGCCTTTCACCCCTCTCTTGCTACGTTTCGGCGGGCGTGGCGAAGTCAAAACGCTGCGCAGTGCTGAAGCTGTCTCGCTGGCGCTGCCATTAAGCGGTATCACGCTTTACAGCGGTCTGTACATCAACGAACTTCTCTCCCGCGTACTGGAATACGAGACGCGCTTCTCTGAACTCTTTTTCGATTACTTGCACTGCATTCAGTCTCTTGCAGGTGCCACTGGTACGCCAGAACCCGCGCTGCGCCGCTTTGAACTGGCACTGCTCGGGCATCTGGGCTATGGCGTCAATTTTACCCATTGCGCGGGTAGCGGCGAGCCGGTAGATGACACCATGACGTATCGTTATCGCGAAGAAAAAGGGTTTATCGCAAGCGTCGTTATCGACAATAAAACGTTCACCGGAAGGCAGTTAAAAGCGTTAAACGCGCGGGAATTTCCTGACGCAGACACACTGCGCGCCGCGAAACGCTTTACCCGCATGGCGCTTAAGCCGTATCTTGGCGGTAAACCATTAAAGAGCAGGGAACTGTTCCGGCAGTTTATGCCTAAGCGAACGGTGAAAACATATTATGAATGATGAGGATTGTCATGGCTGAATTACTGTTAGGCGTCAACATTGACCATATTGCAACGCTGCGTAACGCACGCGGTACTGCTTACCCGGATCCGGTGCAGGCGGCGTTTATTGCTGAGCAGGCGGGAGCAGACGGCATTACCGTGCATTTACGTGAAGATCGCCGCCACATTACTGACCGCGATGTGCGCATCTTGCGTCAGACGCTGGATACCCGCATGAATCTGGAGATGGCAGTGACCGAAGAGATGCTGGCGATCGCCGTTGAGACGAAGCCACATTTTTGCTGCCTGGTACCGGAAAAGCGTCAGGAAGTAACAACCGAAGGCGGCCTGGACGTCGCAGGGCAGCGTGAAAAAATGCGCGATGCCTGCAAACGTCTGGCAGATGCCGGGATCCAGGTTTCTCTGTTTATCGACGCCGATGAAGAGCAGATCAAAGCTGCGGCAGAGGTTGGCGCACCGTTTATCGAGATCCACACCGGTTGCTATGCTGATGCCAAAACTGACGCCGAACAGGCGCAAGAGCTGGCGCGTATCGCCAAAGCCGCGACCTTTGCCGCAAGTCTCGGTCTGAAAGTTAACGCCGGACACGGTCTGACCTATCACAACGTGAAAGCCATTGCCGCCATCCCTGAGATGCATGAACTGAATATCGGTCATGCCATTATTGGTCGTGCAGTGATGACCGGACTGAAAGATGCGGTGGCAGAAATGAAGCGTCTGATGCTGGAAGCGCGTGGCTAATGGCAATATTAGGTTTAGGCACGGATATTGTGGAGATCGCTCGCATAGAAGCGGTGATCGCCCGATCCGGTGATCGCCTGGCACGCCGCGTATTAAGCGATAACGAATGGGCTATCTGGAAAACGCACCACCAGCCGGTGCGTTTTCTGGCGAAGCGTTTTGCTGTGAAAGAAGCGGCGGCAAAAGCGTTTGGCACCGGGATCCGCAATGGTCTGGCGTTTAATCAGTTTGAAGTATTCAATGATGAGCTCGGCAAACCACGGCTACGGCTATGGGGTGAGGCATTAAAACTGGCGGAAAAGCTCGGCGTTATAAATATGCATGTAACGCTTGCCGATGAGCGCCACTATGCTTGTGCCACGGTAATTATTGAAAGTTAAAAATAATACCGTTCTCTTTATAAAGTAAAACCCCCGAACTGGTAAGGAACGGGGGTTTTACTTTTTAACTTTAATTTTGTGCAGCACACGATTCCAACGAAAATGATTATGGATCAATTTCGTTGACCTGTACAAGCAACTTGCAATCTCTGACATAAAAAACGCGAGCCTTTACGAAGAAATCGACATTGATGAAAAGATTAACGTGACCGCTTTTTGATAAGTACATTAAAATCGGTTTCGTTATTGGCAATTTTGCTGTGCTTTACACCATGCCACTGAATTCCCCCATTGAAACGAGTGGTGTCGTCAAAGCTCTGGTGTGGAGTGCAGCACTCGATTCCAATAACTCGCACGTTCAGTTTTGGGGAGATGTAAGGGCTAATCTGAACGGCTGCATTCCTTGTTTAAGGAAAAACGAATGACTGATTGCCGATACCTGATTAAACGGGTCATCAAAATCATCATTGCTGTTTTACAGCTGATCCTTCTGTTCTTATAACACAAGGAAACGTACTTAAGGTGCGTCCGGTGAACCAATCGGACGCGCCTTTAATAACTATAAATAAGTGTCTGGGCAGATACTATATAAATTAACTTAGTGAATGATTATGCTAATGTCATCAATTAAATAAATATAATGGCGTTAAGGCTTCCCAGTAAAATAATTAATACTCTACTTCCAGAGTAGAATATTAAATTTTATCCGCGTGGTGCATCAGCACAAATTTATCCCACAACTGTTCTTCTGTCTCGACATGTTGCGGATCTTTCACAATAGTATTGGGGATCGGGCACACCTTCTGGCAGGTTGGTGTCTCGTAGTGCCCTACGCATTCGGTACACTTATCGCTGTTAATCTCATAGATATGATCTCCCATTGAAATCGCCTCATTCGGGCATTCGGGTTCACACATATCACAATTGATGCATTTTTTAGTGATTAACAGCGCCATAAGGAAACTCTCAAAACAACACAAACCGGGCGGGCATTATACGCGCATTCTTTACTCAGACCAGTTTTTTCACCAGCGCTTCACTATGACGAATACGTTCTGGTGCCAGTTCCAGATCCTGCTGAATCAGCGCAATGAACAGCAAATCCGTTAACATTCCCTGCGCGTGACAAGCAGAGATTGAAGCACTGTTTGTCGCTTGTTCTTCGGCAATGGTATACAGGCAATGAGAAGCACGCTGTTGCAGGGCATTGGGAGTAAAGCCGGTAATCGCCAGCACTTTTCCGCCCACTCGCAGCATCTCATCTGCCGCCAGGTTTAACTCGCGTCGTACACCGGTGTAAGAAATGGCTAATAACAGATCGTCAGGGGACGACGCCTGTACGGTAGCGAGTAGCGCATGCATATCGCGCACTGCGGCAGCATTGAAGCCAATCTTCATCAGCTTCCAGGCAAAGTTTTGCGCCACCAGACCCGAAGCGCCAATACCGGTCAGAATTATCCGCCGCGCAGAGCGCAACATTGTTACGCATTCATGCAGTTTCTCTTCACTATTAACGTTTAGCGTTGCGTACATAGCGGCAGTATTTTCTTTAATCAGTTTTTCGCCGACCAGCCGTAACGGATCATCACCGCGGATTTGGTTATGAATGGGCACTGAGGGCGATTCCGGCTGGCTTGCCAGCGCTTCACTCAACGCCAACTTAAGCGCCGGAAAACCTTTATAGCCGAGTTTTTGCGCGAACTTCACGACGCTGGACTGACTGACTCCGGCTTCGTTGGCCAGTTGCTGAGAGCTTAAATGGCGCGCCGTATCAGGTTGTAGCAGCAGATAATCCGCCAGTTTTTTATCACTCTGGGCAAGCCCCTGGTAACGCTGACGGATACGAAGTAAGCCGTTCATATCTTTCCTCGCGATGAAATAGTGGCGACAACAGGCAATATGAGACACACGCGAGTGAATTTTATATTCCATTGCCGCTAATTGCCATGAATTAAAAATTCCAGTTAGCCATGATGCGGTCGATTGTTGCCGGAAAAGTGATGATCTATCTGTTAGGCTATGTAGTAGCGAAAATTAATCAGGATGTTTCAGTCCAGAGGAGTATGGTTTGGCAACTCACGAGTGTCGTGTGGTGTTTTTTGACTTAGATGGAACATTGCATCAGCAGGATATGTTCGGCAGTTTTCTGCGCTATTTACTGCGTCGCCAACCGCTGAATGCGTTACTTGTCCTGCCGTTGTTGCCGATTATAGCCATTGCGTTATTGATAAAAGGTCGTGCGGCACGCTGGCCGATGAGTCTGCTTCTGTGGGGATGCACCTTTGGTCACAGCGAAGCACGTTTACAGGCGTTGCAGGCCGATTTCGTACGCTGGTTTCGTGACAATGTTACCGCCTTTCCGCTGGTTCAGGAGCGATTAACCACCTACCTGTTAAGTTCCGATGCTGATATCTGGTTGATTACCGGTTCTCCACAGCCGCTGGTTGAAGCGGTCTATTTCGATACACCCTGGCTGCCGCGGGTGAATCTTATCGCCAGCCAAATTCAGCGTGGCTATGGTGGTTGGGTATTGACGATGCGTTGCCTCGGGCATGAAAAGGTCGCGCAACTGGAGCGCAAAATCGGCACGCCGCTGCGGCTGTACAGTGGCTATAGCGACAGTAATCAGGACAACCCGCTGCTTTACTTTTGCCAGCATCGCTGGCGAGTAACCCCGCGCGGTGAACTCCAGCAACTGGAATAGAGTAAAGCATAGCGTCCGTGTATAATGCGCCGCGCTTTTATAACCGGAGTTTTCTTTTTGTCTGAAGTCGAATTTAGCCACGAATACTGGATGCGTCATGCAATGACGCTGGCGAAGCGTGCCTGGGATGAGCGGGAAGTACCGGTCGGCGCGGTATTAGTGCATAACAATCGTGTTATTGGCGAAGGCTGGAACCGTCCGATTGGTCGACATGATCCCACCGCACATGCAGAAATCATGGCCCTGAGGCAGGGCGGTCTGGTGATGCAAAATTATCGTCTGATCGACGCCACGTTGTATGTCACGCTTGAACCATGTGTAATGTGTGCCGGAGCGATGATCCACAGTCGCATTGGTCGCGTGGTCTTTGGTGCGCGTGACGCGAAAACTGGCGCTGCGGGATCTTTAATGGATGTGCTGCATCATCCGGGTATGAATCACCGAGTGGAAATTACGGAAGGAATACTGGCGGATGAGTGCGCGGCGTTGCTCAGTGACTTCTTTCGCATGCGCCGCCAGGAAATTAAAGCGCAGAAAAAAGCGCAATCCTCGACGGATTAATTTTGTTTCTCTTCACTCCCTTTCCTGGAAAACAGCAGAGAGGGAGAATGGGTCAAATAGTTTGATGACGACTGGGAAAGAAACGAGAGAAAAGGAAATTTCTCTTTGCCCAACTCCGTAGGCGATACCGCCGGATAATCCTGCGCCAGTTGCATCGCCGCTTCTGTAGCCTGCTTCTCTTTCTCTTGCAGATAACCCACCAGGCTAATCTGATACTTACGAATATTTTCGACATAAGCGTAGGCTTCATGCCCACGAGCGTAGCCGTAAGTCAGCTTGCTGTAATAGGGTTTCTGGCTAAGTAAAGGCAGACGCTGTTTTACGTCAGCCCAACTGTCAGGATTCCCTTTGGTTTTTGCCGTCAGGGCGCGGGCATCCAGCATATGCGCATAGCCCATATTGTACGCAGCGAGGGCAAACCAGATCCGCTCGTTCTCCGGCACACTTTCCGGCACTTTACTCATCATATCCTGCAAATAACGCACGCCACCGCTGATGCTCTGTTCGGCATCGGTACGATCCGTAATGCCGAGGCTTTGCGCGGTATTTTTGGTTAACATCATCATGCCGCGCACACCCGTCGGTGAAGTGGCCTGTGCATCCCAGTGCGATTCCTGATAAGCAATAGCGGCCAGCAAACGCCAGTCAATTTCTTCGGCGTATTTCTCAAACAGGGGCTTTAACTGCGGCAGTACCGCATCGACGGCGCGTAAAAATGTGCGCGTATCGACGTAATCAAAATCATCGCCATGCCCCAGGTATTTCTCTTCAATGCGTGCCAGCGTACCGTCTTCATTCATTTCGTTGAAGAAGTCGAGCAGGGCGGCGGAAAGGGTATTATCGCCATCTAACGGGCTAAACCAAGTCACCGGTTGTTCATCGGTGATATCGAGCGCTACGGCGAGCTCCGGGTGAACGCGCTGAAACAGGCTGATGGCGACAGAATCAGCAATGGTGTAATCGAGTTTTCCTTCGATGACATCTTCCATTAATTCCGCAGAGCCTTTTTTGTCGTCTACCTTCCAGCTTAATTCCGGGAATTTTGTTTCTTTCAGGGTCTGGAGATCGTTAACCACCACATGACCCGGTGCAACGGTGAGTTGCTCCGCCGTCAGGTTGCCCAGCGTACGTGGGCGATACTGACCCACTTTATAAACCAGTTGTTGTGACACGGAATAATAGGTAGGGCCAGGCTGATAATTTTTTACCCGCTCACTGTTATAGACCAGTCCTGCCGCCAGCAGGTCGGCGTTACCATTATCGAGGTCGTCAAACAGCTGGCTGATATTCTGCCGCACGGTCACTTTCAGTTTTACACCGAGGTAATCGGCAAACTGTTTCGCCAGTTCGTAATCCAGGCCAAAAGGTTTCCCGTTGATTTCGTTATAAGTCAGGGGAGTATGAATGGTGCTCACACGCAACTCTCCCCGCGCTTGAATGGCGGCGATACGGTTGTCGGCTTTACCAAACCAGGGAATGGATGGCCAGAGAGCGACCGCGAGCAGCAGTGCCAGAATGCCGATGAACAGATAATTAATCTTTAATTTTTTCAATTAGTTAATTCTCTGTGTCGTGCGCGTCCCAGCTTGAAAAAACGTAATAATAGTGAAAGGTTTACTCATAAATGAGCGGCATTTTGCGTAAACCTGCGCCAGATGGCAACTTATTACAGCCATTGGCGGCACGCGTTGCTAATTCACGATGGTGATTTTATTTCCACGCAAACGGTTTCGTCAGCGCATCAGATTCTTTATAATGACGCCCGTTTCCCCCCCTTGGGTACACCGAAAGCTTAGAAGACGAGAGACTTATGATGGAAATTCTGCGTGGTTCGCCTGCACTGTCGGCATTCCGAATCAACAAACTGCTGGCACGTTTTCAGGCTGCCAGGCTCCCGGTTCACAATATTTACGCCGAGTATGTCCATTTTGCTGACCTCAATGCGCCGTTAAACGATGATGAGCACGCACAACTTGAACGCCTGCTGAAATATGGCCCGGCACTCGTCAGCCACGCCCCGCAAGGCAAACTCCTGCTGGTGACCCCGCGTCCTGGCACCATCTCTCCCTGGTCTTCGAAAGCGACCGATATTGCCCATAACTGCGGGCTACAACAGGTAAACCGCCTTGAGCGCGGCGTTGCTTACTATATAGAAGCCGGTACGCTGACCAATGAACAATGGCAGCAGGTTACCGCTGAACTGCACGACCGCATGATGGAAACGGTCTTTTTTGCTTTAGATGATGCAGAGCAGTTGTTTGCCCACCATCAACCGACTCCGGTTACCAGCGTTGATTTGCTGGGGCAGGGCCGTCAGGCGCTGATCGACGCTAACCTGCGTCTTGGCCTGGCTCTGGCGGAAGATGAAATTGACTATCTGCAGGATGCTTTCACAAAGCTTGGTCGTAACCCGAACGACATCGAGCTGTATATGTTCGCTCAGGCGAACTCTGAGCACTGCCGCCACAAAATTTTTAATGCCGACTGGATTATCGACGGTGAACAGCAGCCGAAATCGCTGTTCAGGATGATCAAAAATACTTTCGAAACCACGCCAGATCACGTTCTCTCTGCTTATAAAGATAACGCCGCCGTAATGGAAGGTTCTGAAGTGGGCCGCTACTTTGCTGACCACGAAACGGGCCGCTACGATTTCCATCAGGAACCGGCGCATATTCTGATGAAAGTCGAAACTCACAACCACCCGACGGCGATTTCTCCGTGGCCGGGCGCGGCGACCGGTTCTGGCGGTGAAATCCGCGATGAAGGTGCCACCGGGCGCGGCGCGAAGCCGAAAGCGGGTTTGGTTGGTTTCTCCGTTTCCAACCTGCGAATTCCTGGCTTCGAACAGCCGTGGGAAGAAGATTTCGGTAAGCCTGAGCGCATTGTCACCGCGCTGGACATCATGACCGAAGGCCCGCTGGGCGGCGCGGCGTTTAACAACGAATTTGGTCGTCCGGCACTGAATGGCTACTTCCGTACTTATGAAGAAAAAGTGAACAGTCACAACGGCGAAGAGCTGCGCGGTTATCACAAACCGATCATGCTGGCGGGCGGGATCGGCAACATTCGCGCCGATCACGTACAAAAAGGCGAGATCAACGTCGGTGCGAAACTGGTCGTTCTCGGCGGCCCGGCAATGAACATCGGTCTTGGTGGCGGAGCGGCGTCTTCCATGGCGTCAGGTCAGTCTGATGCCGACCTCGACTTTGCTTCCGTACAGCGCGACAACCCGGAGATGGAGCGTCGCTGCCAGGAAGTGATCGACCGTTGCTGGCAGCTTGGTGATGCCAACCCAATCCTGTTTATCCACGACGTCGGCGCTGGCGGTCTTTCTAACGCGATGCCGGAACTGGTGAGCGACGGCGGGCGCGGCGGTAAATTTGAACTGCGCGATATTCTAAGCGACGAACCGGGCATGAGCCCGCTGGAAATCTGGTGTAACGAATCCCAGGAACGCTACGTGCTGGCGGTTGCTGCCGATCAATTACCGCTGTTTGACGAACTGTGTAAGCGTGAGCGCGCACCCTACGCGGTGATTGGTGAAGCGACCGAAGAACTGCATCTTTCTCTGCACGATCGTCATTTTGATAATCAGCCGATCGATCTGCCGCTGGACGTCCTGCTTGGTAAAACGCCGAAGATGACCCGCGATGTACAAACGCTGAAAGCGAAGGGCGATGCGCTGGTCCGTGAAGGGATCACCATTGCAGACGCGGTGAAACGCGTACTGCATCTGCCGACCGTGGCGGAGAAAACTTTCCTGGTGACCATCGGTGACCGCAGCGTAACCGGCATGGTGGCGCGCGATCAGATGGTGGGGCCGTGGCAGGTGCCGGTCGCTAACTGCGCTGTCACTACCGCCAGCCTCGACAGCTACTACGGTGAAGCGATGGCGATTGGCGAGCGTGCGCCGGTTGCGCTGCTGGATTTCGCCGCCTCTGCCCGTCTGGCGGTCGGTGAAGCGTTAACCAATATTGCCGCAACACAGATTGGCGATATCAAACGCATTAAACTTTCCGCCAACTGGATGGCGGCGGCAGGCCACCCTGGTGAAGATGCGGGCCTGTATGAAGCCGTTAAAGCCGTGGGCGAAGAGCTTTGTCCGGCGCTGGGCCTGACGATCCCGGTGGGTAAAGACTCTATGTCGATGAAAACCCGCTGGCAGGAAGGTAACGAAGAGCGCGAAATGACGTCGCCGCTGTCGCTGGTGATTTCTGCATTTGCCCGCGTGGAAGATGTACGTCACACCATCACGCCGCAGCTTTCTACCGAAGATAACGCACTGCTGCTGATTGATTTGGGCAAAGGCAATAACGCGCTGGGCGCAACGGCGCTGGCGCAGGTTTATCGTCAGCTTGGCGACAAACCGGCAGATGTACGCGATGTCGCGCAACTGAAAGGCTTCTATGACGCGATTCAGGCGCTGGTTGCACAGCGTAAGCTGCTGGCGTATCACGACCGCTCTGATGGCGGCCTGCTGGTAACGCTGGCGGAAATGGCCTTTGCTGGTCATTGCGGCATTGACGCGGATATAGCCACTCTGGGTGACGATCGCCTGGCGGCGTTGTTTAACGAAGAACTGGGTGCGGTGATTCAGGTTCGTGCCGCTGACCGTGAAGCGGTCGAATCCGTACTGGCACAGCATGGGCTTGCGGATTGCGTCCATTATGTTGGGCAGGCGGTTTCCGGTGACCGTTTTGTGATTACCGCCAATGGGCAGACTGTATTCAGCGAAAGCCGCACTACGTTGCGTGTCTGGTGGGCAGAAACTACCTGGCAGATGCAGCGCCTGCGTGACAACCCGGAGTGTGCCGATCAGGAGCATCAGGCGAAATCAAACGACGCCGATCCGGGCCTGAATGTAAAACTGTCGTTCGATATCAACGAAGATGTGGCAGCACCGTATATTGCCACTGGCGCACGTCCGAAAGTTGCCGTACTGCGTGAGCAGGGCGTGAACTCGCATGTTGAAATGGCGGCAGCTTTCCACCGTGCGGGCTTTGATGCTATCGATGTGCATATGAGCGACCTGCTGACTGGACGCACGGGACTGGAGGATTTCCACGCCCTGGTCGCGTGCGGTGGTTTCTCCTACGGTGATGTGCTGGGTGCCGGTGAAGGTTGGGCGAAGTCTATCCTGTTCAATGACCGTGTACGCGATGAGTTTGCAACCTTCTTCCACCGTCCGCAAACGCTGGCGCTGGGGGTATGTAACGGTTGCCAGATGATGTCTAATCTGCGTGAACTGATCCCAGGTAGTGAGTTGTGGCCACGTTTTGTGCGCAATACCTCCGATCGCTTTGAAGCGCGTTTCAGCCTGGTTGAAGTGACCCAAAGCCCGTCGCTGCTGTTGCAGGGGATGGTGGGCTCGCAAATGCCGATTGCTGTCTCTCATGGTGAAGGGCGCGTGGAAGTGCGTGATGCGGCGCATCTGGCGGCGCTGGAAAGTAAAGGGCTGGTGGCACTGCGCTATGTCGATAACTTCGGCAAGGTCACTGAAACCTACCCGGCTAACCCGAACGGTTCTCCGAATGGTATTACGGCAGTCACGACTGAAAGTGGTCGAGTTACCATTATGATGCCGCACCCGGAACGTGTTTTCCGTACTGTCAGCAACTCCTGGCATCCGGAAAACTGGGGCGAGGATGGTCCATGGATGCGCATTTTCCGCAATGCACGTAAGCAGTTGGGGTAAGTCGTCAGCCCATTGGTTTTGCAGCCCGGATGAGGCATTCACGCCGCATCCGGCATTAAATACCAACCGCTATTATAAGCTCCCAACTCAGGGAGCTTTTTTGTGTCTGTAAATCACGACAATGGGTGGTTTGCTGTGTCGCTTTTTGGTGACATTTAACTCATTGATTTTAATGTTATCTAATAAGTTTATCTTAAGTTGTCTCTTTTTAGCGACACACTGGCTGATTTACATTCAAATAGCGAAGAAGCCATAAACCCCTCAAAGCAGCGTATAATCAGTACGTTACCAAACTATTTTCTTTATTGGCACAGTTACTGCATAATAGTAACCAGTGGCTCATTCACCGACTTATGTCAGCCCCTTCGGGACGTGCTACATAAAATTCGAATGACGCACAACAAGGTGCCTGCCGTCCAACTTCTGATATCAGCGTAGCTATATCAACCATCGGGCGAAACGTCGAGTTAGGCACCGCCTTATTCCATAACAAAGCCGGGTAATTCCCGGCTTTGTTGTATCTGAACTTCCCCTCGGTTAGCATCAGGCTATTCGCGTCTGACGAGAGTAACACCTTGAAACGCTGGCCCGTTTTTCCCCGCTCATTACGACAACTGGTAATGCTGGCATTTTTGCTGATTCTGCTGCCCCTGTTGGTGCTGGCATGGCAAGCCTGGCAAAGCCTGAATGCGCTTAGCGACCAGGCGGCGCTGGTCAACCGCACCACGCTTATCGATGCCCGGCGCAGCGAAGCAATGACCAACGCGGCGCTGGAGATGGAGCGTAGCTACCGTCAGTATTGCGTGCTGGATGACCCTACGCTTGCGAAGGTTTATCAAAGCCAGCGCAAGCGTTACAGCGAAATGCTCGATGCCCACGCAGGCGTACTGCCAGACAATAAACTTTACCAGGCATTGCGTCAGGACTTGAACAATCTGGCCCAACTTCAGTGCAACAACAGTGGTCCCGATGCTGCTGCTGCCGCGCGTCTGGAAGCCTTTGCCAGTGCCAATACCGAAATGGTACAGGCCACGCGCACAGTAGTGTTCTCTCGTGGGCAGCAACTTCAGCGTGAAATCGCCGAACGTGGGCAATATTTTGGTTGGCAATCGCTGGTGCTATTTCTGGTGAGTCTGGTAATGGTACTGCTTTTCACGCGGATGATTATCGGGCCGGTGAAAAATATTGAACGGATGATCAATCGGTTGGGGGAAGGGCGTTCTCTGGGCAATAGCGTTTCGTTCAGTGGACCGAGCGAGTTACGCTCGGTTGGGCAACGTATTCTTTGGTTAAGTGAGCGCCTGTCATGGCTGGAATCCCAACGCCATCAATTTTTAAGACATTTATCTCATGAATTAAAAACGCCACTGGCGAGTATGCGCGAGGGCACTGAATTACTGGCTGATCAGGTTGTCGGGCCGCTTACGCCAGAGCAAAAAGAGGTGGTGAGCATTCTTGATAGCAGCAGCCGCAATTTGCAAAAACTGATCGAACAACTGCTTGATTACAACCGTAAACAGGCGGACAGTGCGGTGGAACTAGATAATGTTGAGTTAGCACCGCTGGTGGAGACAGTAGTTTCTGCTCATAGCCTGCCCGCACGGGCTAAAATGATGCATACCGACGTCGATCTCAAAGCAACAGCTTGCCTGGCGGAGCCAATGCTGCTGATGAGCGTACTGGATAATCTTTACTCCAATGCGGTGCACTACGGGGCTGAATCCGGTAACATTTGCCTTCGCAGCAGTTTACATGGTGCGCGGGTTTATATTGATGTCATCAATACAGGCACGCCCATTCCGCAAGAGGAACGCGCCATGATCTTCGAACCCTTTTTTCAGGGAAGCCACCAGCGAAAAGGGGCGGTGAAGGGCAGCGGTCTGGGATTAAGCATTGCCAGGGATTGTATTCGCCGTATGCAAGGGGAACTGTATCTGGTCGACGAGAGCGGGCAAGACGTTTGTTTCCGCATTGAATTACCGTCGTCGAAAAACACGAAATAATGCTAACAGCCTATCCCATCAGGCTATTTTATTTGTCAGTTCGGCCCCGGGCAGTGCTCGAAATCCTCACGTACGACATGTACGCTCCGGTTTCTCCGCGCTGTCCATGTCCAAACTGTCTGCAACAATTACGCCCACTGGGATAGGCTTTAAGTCTGGTGAATATGCGACACATTTTTCAACGATTATTGCCCCGACGGCTGTGGCTGGCAGGGCTGCCATGTCTGGCATTGCTAGGTTGCGTGCAGAATCACAATAAGCCAGCCATTGATACGCCAGCAGAAGAAAAAATTCCGGTTTATCAACTGGCTGACTATCTTTCTACTGAATGTAGCGACATCTGGGCGCTGCAAGGTAAATCAACCGAAACCAATCCGCTTTACTGGCTGCGGGCGATGGATTGTGCTGATCGTTTAATGCCTGCGCAGTCGCGTCAGCAAGCTCGCCAATATGACGACGGCAGCTGGCAAAATACCTTTAAACAAGGGATTTTGCTCGCCGACGCCAAAATTACGCCATATGAGCGCCGCCAGCTGGTCGCGCGTATTGAAGCGTTAAGTACCGAGATCCCGGCACAGGTTCGCCCACTGTATCAACTCTGGCGCGACGGTCAGGCGCTGCAACTGCAACTGGCGGAAGAGCGCCAACGCTACAGTAAACTCCAGCAGTCCAGCGACAGCGAGCTGGATATATTGCGCCAGCAACATCACGTTCTACAGCAGCAACTGGAACTCACCACCCGCAAGCTGGAAAACCTGACTGATATTGAACGCCAGCTCTCGACCCGCAAACCGGCTGGAAATTTCTCGCCGGATACGCCGCACGAGGGTGAAAAGCCCGCGCCATCCACCCATGAGGTCACTCCTGATGAGCCATAAACCTGCGCATTTATTATTGGTCGATGACGATCCGGGATTGCTGAAACTGCTTGGCCTGCGCCTGACCAGCGAAGGCTACAGTGTGGTCACGGCGGAAAGTGGCGCTGAAGGATTACGGGTACTGAATCGCGAAAAAGTAGATTTAGTTATCAGCGACCTGCGGATGGATGAAATGGACGGTATGCAGCTGTTTGCTGAAATCCAGAAAGTGCAGCCGGGAATGCCGGTAATTATTCTTACCGCGCATGGTTCTATTCCTGATGCCGTTGCTGCAACACAGCAGGGCGTTTTTAGTTTCCTCACCAAGCCTGTCGATAAAGACGCGCTATATCAGGCAATTGATGATGCGCTGGAACAATCCGCGCCAGCCACCGACGAACGCTGGCGCGAGGCGATTGTCACCCGCAGCCCGCTGATGCTGCGTTTGCTGGAACAGGCGCGGCTGGTGGCGCAATCAGACGTCAGCGTTTTGATTAATGGCCAGAGCGGCACCGGGAAAGAGATTTTCGCCCAGGCTATCCACAACGCCAGCCCGCGCAATAGCAAACCATTTATTGCTATTAACTGTGGTGCATTGCCCGAGCAATTGCTGGAGTCGGAGCTGTTTGGTCATGCGCGTGGCGCGTTTACTGGCGCTGTCAGCAATCGCGAAGGTTTATTCCAGGCGGCGGAAGGCGGAACGCTATTTCTCGATGAGATTGGCGATATGCCTGCGCCGTTGCAGGTCAAACTGTTGCGCGTGTTGCAGGAGCGTAAAGTGCGCCCGTTGGGCAGTAACCACGATATTGATATCAATGTGCGGATTATTTCTGCCACTCACCGTGATCTGCCAAAAGCGATGGCGCGCGGGGAATTCCGCGAAGATCTCTATTACCGCCTCAACGTTGTCAGCCTGAAAATTCCGGCACTGGCGGAGCGCACAGAAGACATTCCGCTACTGGCAAATCACCTGTTGCGCCAGGCGGCAGAGCGACATAAACCGTTTGTCCGCGCGTTCTCTACCGATGCGATGAAACGCCTGATGACCGCGAGCTGGCCGGGTAATGTGCGCCAGTTGGTCAACGTGATTGAACAGTGCGTGGCGCTGACCTCATCTCCGGTGATTAGTGATGCATTAGTAGAGCAGGCGCTGGAGGGCGAAAACACGGCGCTGCCAACCTTTGTTAAGGCACGTAATCAGTTTGAACTCAACTATTTGCGTAAGCTGCTGCAAATTACCAAAGGCAACGTCACCCACGCGGCGAGAATGGCGGGGCGCAACCGGACAGAATTTTATAAACTGCTTTCCCGACACGAGCTGGATGCAAACGATTTCAAGGAATGAATTGGCGTTATGTGTTACGTTTAGCAGATCAAAAGACAGGCGACCTTTTCAAGGAATAGCATGAAAAAGATTGATGCGATTATTAAACCCTTCAAGCTGGACGATGTCCGCGAAGCACTGGCTGAAGTCGGCATTACCGGCATGACGGTCACTGAGGTGAAAGGTTTTGGCCGCCAGAAAGGCCATACCGAGCTGTACCGCGGCGCGGAGTATATGGTGGATTTTCTGCCGAAAGTGAAAATTGAGATTGTCGTACCGGACGACATTGTCGATACCTGTGTCGATACCATTATTCGCACGGCGCAAACCGGCAAAATCGGTGACGGTAAAATCTTCGTCTTTGACGTGGCACGGGTCATTCGCATCCGTACCGGTGAAGAGGACGACGCGGCAATTTAAACCGCGTCAAGGGTTGCCGGATGTTTCCATCCGGCAACATCAAATCACAGCACCTTATGCGGGCCAAAGCATTCGTAATGAATGTTTTCCTGCTTCACGCCCAGATCCACTAACTGTTTCGCGGCAAACTGCATGAAGCCAACCGGGCCGCAGAGATAGAACTGCATTGTCGGATCGCTGAACGCACCTTCCAGTTTGCTCAAATCCATCAGACCTTCGCTATCAAACTGACCTTTAGCGCGATCGGCTTCGCTCGGCTGACGATACCAGGTGTGCGCGGTAAAGCGCGGCAGTGACTGCCCCAGTTCCTTAACTTCATCGGCAAAGGCGTGAACATCGCCATTTTCTGCCGCATGGAACCAGTTCACTTGTGCTGTGTGGCCTGCTTTTGCCAGCGTGTCGAGCATTGCCAGCATTGGCGTTTGACCAACACCGGCAGAGATTAACGTCACTGGTGTGTCATCTGCGACAGCCATAAAGAAATCACCTGCCGGAGCGACCAGTTTCACGACATCGCCAACATTGGCGTGATTGTGCAACCAGTTGGATACCTGCCCACCCTCTTCGCGTTTCACCGCAATACGATAGCCTTTGCCATCCGGTTTGCGAGTCAAAGAGTACTGACGAATTTCCTGATGCGGGAAACCTTCCGGCTTCAGCCAGACGCCGAGATATTGCCCCGGACGGTATTCTGCCACTGCGCCACCGTCGACCGGCTCCAGTTCGAAGCTGGTGATAAGCGCGCTGCGCGGTGTTTTAGCCACAATGCGGAAATCGCGAGTACCTTCCCAACCACCGGCTTTGCTGGCGTTTTCGTTATAGATTTCCGCCTCGCGATTGATAAATACATTAGCCAGTACACCATAGGCTTTACCCCACGCGTCCAGCACTTCCTGCCCCGGGCTGAACATTTCGTCCAGCGTTGCCAACAGGTGTTCACCGACGATGTTGTACTGTTCCGGTTTGATCTGGAAACTGGTGTGCTTCTGCGCGATTTTTTCTACCGCTGGCAGCAGCGCAGGCAGGTTTTCAATATTACTGGCGTAGGCGGCAATAGCGTTAAACAGGGCTTCACGTTGATCGCCATTACGCTGGTTACTCATGTTAAAAATTTCTTTGAGTTCTGGGTTATGAGTAAACATACGGTCGTAGAAATGGGCGGTTAACTTTGGCCCCGTTTCCACCAGTAAAGGGATGGTGGCTTTTACTGTAGCGATGGTTTGAGCGTCAAGCATATGGTCTTCCTTTTTTTGCATCTTAATTGATGTATCTCAAATGCATCTTATAAAAAATAGCCCTGCAATGTAAATGGTTCTTTGGTGTTTTTCAGAAAGAATGTGATGAAGTGAAAAATTTGCATCACAAACCTGAAAAGAAATCCGTTTCCGGTTGCAAGCTCTTTATTCTCCAAAGCCTTGCGTAGCCTGAAGGTAATCGTTTGCGTAAATTCCTTTGTCAAGACCTGTTATCGCACAATGATTCGGTTATACTGTTCGCCGTTGTCCAACAGGACCGCCTATAAAGGCCAAAAATTTTATTGTTAGCTGAGTCAGGAGATGCGGATGTTAAAGCGTGAAATGAACATTGCCGATTATGATGCCGAACTGTGGCAGGCTATGGAGCAGGAAAAAGTACGTCAGGAAGAGCACATCGAACTGATCGCCTCCGAAAACTACACCAGCCCGCGCGTAATGCAGGCGCAGGGTTCTCAGCTGACCAACAAATATGCTGAAGGTTATCCGGGCAAACGCTACTACGGCGGTTGCGAGTATGTTGATATCGTTGAACAACTGGCGATCGATCGTGCGAAAGAACTGTTCGGCGCTGACTACGCTAACGTCCAGCCGCACTCCGGCTCCCAGGCTAACTTTGCGGTCTACACCGCGCTGCTGGAACCAGGTGATACCGTTCTGGGTATGAACCTGGCGCATGGCGGTCACCTGACTCACGGTTCTCCGGTTAACTTCTCCGGTAAACTGTACAACATCGTTCCTTACGGTATTGATGCTACCGGTCATATCGACTACGCCGATCTGGAAAAACAAGCCAAAGAACACAAACCGAAAATGATTATCGGTGGCTTCTCTGCATATTCCGGCGTGGTGGACTGGGCGAAAATGCGTGAAATCGCTGACAGCATCGGCGCTTACCTGTTCGTTGATATGGCGCACGTTGCGGGCCTGGTTGCTGCTGGCGTCTACCCGAACCCGGTTCCTCATGCTCACGTTGTTACTACCACCACTCACAAAACCCTGGCGGGTCCGCGCGGCGGCCTGATCCTGGCGAAAGGTGGTAGCGAAGAGCTGTACAAAAAACTGAACTCTGCCGTTTTCCCTGGTGGTCAGGGCGGCCCGTTGATGCACGTAATCGCCGGTAAAGCGGTTGCTCTGAAAGAAGCGATGGAGCCTGAGTTCAAAACTTACCAGCAGCAGGTCGCTAAAAACGCTAAAGCGATGGTAGAAGTGTTCCTGGAACGCGGCTACAAAGTGGTTTCCGGCGGTACTGATAACCATCTGTTCCTGGTTGATCTGGTAGATAAAAACCTGACCGGTAAAGAAGCAGACGCCGCTCTGGGCCGTGCTAACATCACCGTCAACAAAAACAGCGTACCGAACGATCCGAAGAGCCCGTTTGTGACCTCCGGTATTCGCGTGGGTACTCCGGCGATTACGCGTCGCGGCTTCAAAGAAGCAGAAGCGAAAGAACTGGCTGGCTGGATGTGTGACGTGCTGGACAGCATCAATGATGAAGCCGTTATCGAGCGTATCAAAGGTAAAGTTCTCGACATCTGCGCACGTTACCCGGTTTACGCATAAGCGAAACGGTTAATCTGTTGAAAAAGGCTTCCTTCGGGAAGCCTTTCTACGTTATCGCGCCATCAAATCTGTCGTAACTGCGCCTCAACATACAAATAGCCAATTCCCAGCACCTGTTGTGCGCGGCTTAATTGCCCGAAGCCAATTTGCGTCGCTTTCACGCTCGGTCCTTCGTCGCGGTCGAACGGGTTAAATCCTGTCTGGCGAATAATAGTATTAAGCCAGTTCTCACCAAAGGCACAACTGCGACCGTACACCCAAATCTGATTAATATTGAGGATGTTGAGGAAGTTATACAGACTCAAACCAATGGCATTGGCACTGCGGTCAACCCAGCTGGTGATCCACGGTTCTCCACTCTGCCAGGCAGCGATTAACTGCGCGGTTGTCAGTTTTTCAGGATCAAGCTGAGTATTAACCGGTTGTGATTTTAGCCATACCCGCGCCTGTTTTTTTAATGCACTTAACGAGGCGACGGTTTCCAGGCAGCCGTAACGTCCACAGTCGCAGACGACGCCATCCGGATTAACGATGGTGTGACCAATCTGTCCGCTACCATACAAACTGCCGCGATAAATTTGCTCGTTAATCACGAACGACGAGCCAATGCCGTAATCAACGTTGATCACGCAGAAATCCCGTTCCTGCGAATTATTTTGCCATTTTTCCGCCAGCGCCAGCATCACGCAGTCATTATCGACCATCACCCGAATGCCGAGCTTCTCTTCCAGCAGATACTTCACCTCAACCGGCGTTGTCCAGGGCGCTTGCGGCATGGTTTGCGACACTCCGGTCACAGGATCAACCTGACCGTGGATTGCCAGCGCCAGATTGATGGTGCGGTCCGGCCACAATTTACGGTGGCGATGCCAGCATTTTTCGATTTCGGACAGCAGCGCCTGCGGCGTCGGTGCATCAATCTGTAAATACTCAAATTCACCTTTCGGACTTAAACAAGCATTAGCAACCTGACACTCAATACTGGTGGGCGTCACGTTCAGACACAGCGTCCAGTCACCTTCCGGCGCAATCAGCCATGTACCGCTACTATGCCCGCGCGTCTGGCTTTCATCGTCGATATTCACCACCCGTTTTTCGCTTTCCAGTTCCTGCAAAATATTACTGACTGCCGGAATCGAAATTTGCGCCAGCCGGGCCAGCGTTGATTTATTGGCGCGCTTTTGCCGGTACAGCAGTTCCAGAATCACGCATTTGTTATGGTGGCGAATCTGTTGATTGTTAATGCAGGCTCTCATCTTCACTAAACCTTGTTTAGTTAATTGCGTGATTATTCCGCGAAAACATTGCCAGATTGTTCAATACACTGCCACAAATCTTTTAATTCAGTATGTCTTGTTAATATTGAGGGCACCATGACTCCAGTAAAAGTGTGGCAAGAGCGCGTTGAGATCCCGACCTATGAAACCGGGCCGCAGGATATACATCCCATGTTCCTGGAAAATCGCGTTTATCAGGGATCGTCCGGCGCGGTTTATCCCTACGGCGTGACCGATACGCTGAGCGAGCAGAAAACCCTGAAATCCTGGCAGGCGGTGTGGCTGGAAAACGACTACATCAAAGTGATGATCCTGCCGGAATTGGGCGGTCGGGTGCATCGCGCATGGGATAAAGTGAAACAGCGCGATTTTGTCTATCACAATGAAGTCATTAAACCTGCGCTGGTGGGGCTGCTGGGACCGTGGATCTCCGGCGGGATTGAGTTTAACTGGCCGCAACACCATCGCCCGACCACCTTTATGCCCGTTGATTTCACCCTCGAAGCCCATGAAGACGGCGCACAGACGGTGTGGGTAGGCGAAACGGAGCCGATGCATGGTTTACAGGTGATGACAGGTTTCACCCTGCGCCCTGACCGGGCGGCGCTGGAAATCGCCAGCCGCGTCTATAACGGCAACGCCACGCCGCGTCATTTCTTGTGGTGGGCCAACCCGGCAGTGAAAGGGGGGGAAGGGCATCAGAGCGTCTTCCCGCCGGATGTAACGGCGGTGTTTGATCACGGCAAACGGGCCGTCTCCGCTTTCCCTATCGCCACCGGCACTTACTACAAAGTGGACTACTCCGCTGGAGTGGACATTTCTCGCTATAAAAATGTGCCCGTTCCAACCTCATATATGGCTGAAAAATCACAGTACGATTTTGTTGGCGCGTGGTGTCACGATGAAGATGGCGGTTTGCTACACGTTGCCAACCACCATATTGCGCCAGGTAAAAAGCAGTGGAGCTGGGGACACAGTGAATTTGGCCAGGCGTGGGATAAGAGCCTAACTGATAATAACGGCCCGTATATCGAACTGATGACCGGTATTTTTGCCGATAACCAGCCCGATTTTACCTGGCTTGATGCTTACGAAGAGAAGCGTTTTGAGCAGTATTTCCTGCCTTATCATTCTTTGGGCATGGTGCAAAATGCCTCCCGCGATGCGGTGATAAAACTCCAGCGTAGTGAGCGGGGGATTGAGTGGGGGTTGTATGCCATCTCTCCGTTGAACGGATACCGCCTGGCGATCCGCGAAATCGGCAAATGCAACGCGTTACTTGATGATGCCGTGGCACTGATGCCTGCGACCGCCATCCAGGGCGTGTTGCACGGTATCAATCCTGAAAGGCTGACCATTGAGCTCTCCGATGCCGACGGCAATATTGTACTGAGTTATCAGGAACATCAGCCGCAAGAGTTGCCGTTGCCGGACGTCGCCAAAGCGCCACTGGCAGCACAAGACATTACCAGTACAGATGAAGCCTGGTTTATCGGTCAGCATCTGGAGCAATATCATCACGCTAGCCGTTCACCGTTCGATTACTACCTGCGCGGCGTGGCGCTGGATCCGCTGGATTACCGCTGTAATCTGGCGCTGGCGATGCTGGAGTATAACCGCGCAGATTTCCCGCAAGCGGTGGCGTATGCCACTCAGGCGCTGAAACGCGCACATGCGCTGAACAAAAATCCGCAGTGCGGACAGGCCAGTTTGATTCGCGCCAGTGCTTACGAACGTCAGGGACAATATCAACAAGCCGAAGAGGATTTCTGGCGTGCGGTCTGGAGCGGCAACAGTAAAGCCGGAGGCTATTATGGTCTGACACGACTGGCGGCGCGTAATGGTAACTTCGACGCGGGTCTGGATTTTTGCCAACAAAGTCTTCGCGCCTGCCCAACCAATCAGGAAGTGCTTTGCCTGCATAATCTGCTGCTGGTGTTAAGTGGTCGTCAGGACAACGCGCGTTTGCAGCGCGAGAAACTGCTGCGCGATCATCCGCTGAACGCCACTCTGTGGTGGCTGAACTGGTTCGATGGTCGTAGCGAATCAGCTCTCGCGCAGTGGCGCGGTCTGTGTCAGGGACGCGACGTTAACGCCCTGATGACTGCCGGGCAACTGATTAACTGGGGAATGCCCACCCTCGCGGCAGAGATGCTGAACGCACTGGACTGCCAGCGCACGCTGCCGCTTTACCTGCAAGCCAGCTTGCTGCCGAAAGCCGAACGTGGCGAACTGGTCGCAAAAGCCATTGATGTCTTCCCGCAGTTTGTCCGTTTCCCGAATACGCTGGAAGAAGTGGCGGCGCTGGAGAGTATTGAAGAGTGCTGGTTTGCTCGCCATTTACTGGCCTGCTTCTACTACAACAAACGTAGCTACAACGAAGCCATTGCCTTATGGCAACGTTGCGTAGAGATGTCGCCGGAGTTTGCCGACGGCTGGCGCGGGTTAGCGATCCATGCGTGGAATAAGCAACACGATTATGAGCTGGCCGCGCGTTATCTTGATAATGCTTATCAGCTTGCGCCGCAGGATGCACGTCTGCTTTTCGAACGGGATTTGCTTGATAAGCTAAGTGGAACCACACCGGAGAAACGACTGGCGCGTCTGGAAAATAATCTGGAAATTGCGCTGAAACGCGACGACATGACCGCAGAACTGCTCAATTTGTGGCATCTCACGGGGCAGGCAGACAAAGCGGCGGACATTCTCGCCACGCGCAAATTCCACCCGTGGGAAGGCGGGGAAGGGAAGGTCACCAGTCAGTTTATCCTCAACCAGTTATTACGCGCCTGGCAGCATCTTGATGCCAGAGAGCCGCAGCAGGCCAGCGAACTGCTTCATGCCGCGCTGCATTATCCGGAGAATTTAAGCGAAGGCCGTTTACCGGGGCAAACTGATAACGACATCTGGTTCTGGCAGGCGATATGCGCCAAAGCCCAGGGCGATGAAACTGAAGCGACGCGCTGTTTACATCTGGCGGCGACCGGCGATCGCACCATTAACATCCACAGCTATTACAACGATCAGCCGGTTGATTACCTCTTCTGGCAAGGAATGGCGCTGCGATTACTGGGCGAACAACACACCGCACAGCAACTGTTTAGTGAAATGAAACAGTGGGCGCAAGAGATGGCGAAAACCAGTATCGAAGCGGATTTCTTTGCCGTCTCGCAGCCTGACTTGTTGTCGCTGTATGGCGATTTACAACAGCAGCATAAAGAAAAATGCCTGATGGTGGCGATGCTGGCGGCCGCGGGATTAGGCGAGATTGCGCAATACGAATCTGCTCGCGCTGAATTGACGGCGATTAATCCGGCCTGGCCGAAAGCGGCATTATTCACCACCGTGATGCCTTTTATTTTTAACTACGTTCACTAAACCCTATTAACTGTAATATTTGAGCGGCACGCGCTGCCGCTCATCACAAAATAATTAGAATAAGCCGTTGTTAATAAAAACCCTACAGGAGGCTCTATGCCTAAAAAAATGAGAACAACCCGTAATCTATTATTAATGGCTACGCTATTAGGTAGCGCACTATTTGCCAGAGCTGCGGATAAAGAAATGACCATTGGCGCAATATACCTTGATACTCAGGGATATTACGCTGGAGTGCGTCAGGGCGTTCAGGATGCGGCAAAAGATTCTTCAGTACAGGTACAGTTAATTGAAACTAACGCCCAGGGTGATATTTCGAAAGAAAGTACCTTTGTTGATACCCTCGTGGCGCGTAATGTCGATGCTATTATTTTATCGGCAGTGTCTGAAAATGGCAGTAGCCGTACCGTTCGTCGCGCCAGTGAAGCGGGTATTCCGGTGATTTGCTACAACACCTGTATTAATCAAAAGGGGGTCGATAAATATGTCTCGGCGTATCTGGTGGGTGACCCGCTGGAATTTGGTAAAAAACTGGGTAACGCTGCCGCCGATTATTTTATTGCCAATAAAATTGACCAGCCGAAAATTGCCGTCATCAATTGCGAAGCCTTTGAAGTTTGTGTGCAGCGACGTAAAGGATTTGAAGAAGTATTAAAATCCCGCGTTCCCGGCGCGCAAATTGTCGCTAATCAGGAAGGGACTGTTTTAGATAAAGCGATTTCCGTTGGTGAAAAACTGATTATCTCCACGCCGGATCTCAACGCCATTATGGGGGAATCGGGCGGTGCGACACTCGGCGCGGTAAAAGCGGTACGTAATCAAAATCAGGCCGGAAAAATTGCTGTTTTCGGTTCGGATATGACAACCGAAATTGCTCAGGAGCTGGAAAACAATCAGGTGCTGAAAGCGGTAGTGGATATTTCCGGTAAGAAAATGGGCAATGCTGTTTTCGCGCAAACATTGAAGGTTATCAATAAACAAGCCGACGGTGAAAAAGTGATTCAGGTGCCTATCGATCTCTATACCAAAACGGAAGACGGTAAACAGTGGCTGGCAACGCACGTTGATGGTCTGCCCTAATCGCTGATTCGCAGAGGTCCCTATGTTCACGGCAACAGAGGCAGTCCCGGTAGCAAAAGTGGTGGCAGGAAATAAGCGTTATCCCGGCGTCGTTGCGTTGGATAACGTTAACTTCACGCTCAATAAAGGCGAGGTTCGTGCGCTGTTAGGCAAAAACGGCGCGGGCAAATCGACCCTCATTCGAATGCTTACCGGCAGTGAACGTCCGGATAGCGGTGAAATCTGGATTGGCGAGACGCGACTGGAAGGTGACGAAGCTACGCTGACTCGCCGTGCCGCTGAACTGGGGGTACGCGCGGTTTATCAGGAGTTAAGTCTGGTGGAAGGGCTGACGGTGGCGGAAAACCTCTGCCTCGGTCAGTGGCCCCGCCGCAACGGCATGATTGATTACCTGCAAATGGCGCAGGATGCCCAACGTTGCTTACAGGCGCTGGGCGTTGACGTTAGTCCTGAACAACTTGTTTCAACACTAAGCCCGGCGCATAAGCAGCTGGTGGAAATTGCGCGGGTGATGAAGGGCGAGCCGCGCGTGGTCATTCTTGATGAACCTACCAGTTCGCTTGCGAGTGCGGAAGTTGAACTGGTGATCAGAGCGGTGAAAAAGATGTCAGCACTGGGCGTGGCGGTGATTTATGTCAGCCACCGGATGGAAGAAATTCGCCGCATTGCCTCCTGTGCCACCGTTATGCGCGACGGGCAGGTGGCTGGCGATGTGATGCTCGAAAACACTTCCACGCATCATATTGTGTCGCTAATGCTAGGGCGCGATCACGTTGATATTGCGCCGGTTGCACCTCAGGAAATTGTGGATCAGGCCGTGCTGGAAGTCCGTGCGTTACGCCATAAGCCCAAGCTGGAGGATATCAGCTTTACGCTACGTCGTGGCGAAGTGCTCGGCATTGCTGGTCTGCTGGGGGCAGGGCGCAGTGAATTGCTGAAGGCGATTGTTGGGCTGGAGACGTATGAACAGGGCGAAATTGTTATCAACGGCGAGAAAATCACGCGCCCCGATTACGGCGACATGCTGAAACGCGGCATTGGCTATACGCCAGAAAACCGCAAAGAAGCGGGGATCATTCCCTGGTTGGGCGTTGACGAAAATACAGTGCTGACCAATCGGCAAAAAATCAGCGCCAACGGAGTGCTGCAATGGTCCACCATCCGCCGCCTGACCGAAGAAGTGATGCAGCGGATGACGGTCAAGGCCGCCAGTAGCGAAACGCCCATCGGCACGCTTTCTGGCGGCAATCAGCAAAAAGTAGTGATCGGTCGTTGGGTCTATGCCGCCAGCCAGATTTTGTTGCTCGACGAGCCAACGCGCGGCGTCGATATCGAAGCCAAACAGCAGATTTACCGTATTGTCCGTGAGCTGGCTGCCGAAGGAAAAAGCGTGGTGTTTATCTCCAGTGAAGTGGAGGAGTTGCCGTTGGTGTGTGACCGCATCCTGTTATTACAGCACGGCACGTTCTCGCAGGAGTTTCACGCTCCGGTCAATGTGGATGAGCTGATGTCCGCCATTCTGTCTGTGCACTGATGAATTTTACCGAGGAACCTGAAGATGTCTGCTTCGTCATTACCATTGCCGCAGGGCAAGAGCGTCTCGCTCAAACAATTTGTCAGTCGCCATATTAATGAGATCGGTTTGCTGGTGGTGATTGCCATTCTTTATCTGGTCTTCTCCCTGAACGCGCCTGGCTTTATCTCATTGAATAACCAGATGAACGTGCTGCGCGATGCCGCCACCATTGGGATTGCCGCCTGGGCGATGACGCTGATTATTATCTCCGGTGAAATTGATGTCAGCGTTGGGCCGATGGTGGCTTTTGTCTCGGTGTGCCTGGCATTTTTGCTGCAATTTGAAGTTCCGTTGGCGATTGCTTGTCTGCTGGTGTTGCTGTTAGGCGCGCTGATGGGAACGCTCGCCGGGGTGCTGCGTGGCGTGTTTAACGTGCCAAGTTTCGTGGCCACGCTGGGGCTGTGGAGCGCCCTGCGCGGAATGGGCTTGTTTATGACCAACGCCCTGCCAGTGCCGATTGACGAAAACGAGGTGCTGGACTGGCTGGGCGGACAATTTCTCGGTGTGCCGGTATCCGCGCTGATCATGATGGTGCTGTTTGCGCTGTTTGTGTTCATTAGCCGCAAAACCGCCTTCGGGCGCTCGGTTTTTGCCGTTGGCGGTAATGCCACGGCGGCGCAGTTGTGCGGTATTAACGTTCGTCGGGTACGCATTCTTATCTTTACCCTTTCGGGATTATTAGCGGCGGTGACCGGCATTTTGTTGGCGGCGCGCCTCGGTTCCGGTAACGCAGGTGCCGCAAACGGTCTGGAGTTTGACGTCATCGCCGCGGTCGTGGTCGGCGGTACGGCGCTTTCCGGTGGTCGCGGCTCGTTGTTCGGTACGCTGCTTGGCGTACTGGTGATTACGCTAATCGGTAACGGTCTGGTGCTGCTCGGGATTAACTCCTTTTTCCAGCAGGTGGTGCGCGGCGTCATCATCGTGGTGGCGGTGCTGGCGAATATCTTGCTGACCCAGCGTAGCAGTAAAGCGAAACGCTAAACCTTAACGCCCCTGGCGCGGGTGCGGCAGGGATGAAAATTAATCGTATTGTTAATGAGGGATTTATGAAAACGATGCTGGCAGCTTATTTACCAGGAAATTCGACCGTCGATCTGCGGGAAGTTGCAGTGCCGACGCCGGGGATTAACCAGGTACTGATCAAAATGAAATCCTCCGGAATTTGCGGAAGCGATGTCCACTATATCTACCACCAGCACCGCGCTACGGCGGCGGCACCCGATAAACCGTTGTACCAGGGATTTATCAACGGTCATGAACCGTGCGGGCAGATTGTGGCGATGGGGCAAGGCTGCCGCCATTTTAAAGAGGGTGATCGCGTGCTGGTGTATCACATTTCTGGCTGTGGTTTTTGCCCGAACTGCCGCCGCGGCTTTCCTATCTCTTGTACTGGCAAAGGAAAAGCGGCTTACGGCTGGCAGCGTGACGGCGGTCATGCCGAATATCTGCTGGCGGAAGAAAAAGATCTGATCCTCCTGCCGGATGCGCTGAGCTACGAAGATGGTGCGTTTATCAGTTGCGGCGTTGGCACGGCCTATGAAGGGATTTTGCGCGGCGAAGTTTCCGGCAGCGATAACGTGCTGGTGGTCGGTCTGGGGCCGGTCGGCATGATGGCGATGATGCTGGCGAAAGGTCGCGGTGCAAAACGGATCATCGGCGTTGATATGCTGCCGGAACGTCTGGCGATGGCAAAACAGTTAGGGGTGATGGATCACGGTTATTTAGCGACCACCGAAGGTCTGCCGCAGATAATTGCTGAACTTACCCACGGTGGCGCGGATGTTGCGCTCGATTGTTCCGGTAATGCCGCAGGTCGCTTGCTGGCACTGCAATCCACTGCTGACTGGGGGCGGGTGGTTTACATTGGTGAAACCGGAAAAGTGGAATTCGAGGTCAGCGCCGATCTGATGCACCATCAACGGCGGATTATTGGCTCCTGGGTGACCAGTCTGTTCCATATGGAAAAATGCGCCCACGATTTGACTGACTGGAAGCTGTGGCCGCGTAACGCCATTACACATCGCTTCTCGCTGGAACAGGCAGGTGATGCCTATGCGCTGATGGCGAGCGGCAAATGCGGGAAAGTTGTGATTAACTTCCCGGATTAAGGAGTTAGCGGATGACCATCTATACCTTATCCCACGGGTCGCTAAAGCTGGGCGTTTCTGACCAGGGCGGCGTAATCGAAGGCTTCTGGCGCGATACGACGCCGCTCTTACGTCCTGGTAAAAAAAGCGGTGTGGCAACCGATGCCTCTTGTTTTCCGCTGGTGCCATTTGCAAACCGGGTGAGCGGTAACCGTTTTGTCTGGCAGGGGCGTGAGTATCAACTGCAACCGAATGTTGAATGGGATGAGCACTATCTGCACGGCGACGGCTGGCTGGGGCAGTGGCAATGTGTCTCGCACAGCGATGATAGTTTGTGTCTGGTGTATGAACATCGCAGCGGTGTCTATCACTATCAGGTAAGTCAGGCGTTTCATTTAACGGCGGATACGCTGACGGTGACGCTCTCTGTCACCAATCAAGGGGCAGAGACGCTGCCATTTGGTACCGGCTGGCATCCTTATTTTCCGTTGTCGCCGCAAACGCGGATTCAGGCACAGGCGAGCGGTTACTGGCTGGAGCGGGAGCAGTGGCTGGCGGGTGAGTTTTGCGAGCAGCTACCGCAAGAATTGGATTTTAACCAGCTCGCGCCGTTGCCGCGCCAGTGGGTGAACAATGGTTTTGCCGGATGGAATGGTCAGGCCCGCATCGAGCAGCCGCAGGAGGGTTATGCCATCATCATAGAAACGACGCCACCCGCACCGTGTTATTTCATCTTTGTTTCCGACCCGGCGTTTGATAAAGGATATGCGTTTGATTTCTTCTGTCTGGAGCCGATGAGCCATGCGCCGGATGACCATCATCGCCCGGAAGGGGGGGACCTCATTGCGCTTGCGCCGGGGGAATCAACAACCTCAGAGATGTCGTTGCGGGTAGAGTGGCTGTAATTTATAAAATGCCGGATAAGGCGTTCACGCCGCATCCGGCATCTTTCCTAACGGCGATCGAGAGAAATTGCCCCCGGCCCGGTAATTGCCAATAGCAAGAACGCGCCAGCGATACTGACATTCTTCCAGAAATTAATCATATTTGGCCCGACGGCATCGCCGGTCATATCCCAGTAATGGTGACCAATCACCGCCGTACCCAGCGTGTAGAAAATAAACAGTACCGCCAGCGGACGGGTGAAAAAGCCAAGCACGATTAATATCGCGGCGGGCACTTCCATAACTACCGCAATAATCGCTGCCAGCATCGGCATCGGTGCGCCCAGCGAGGCCATATATTGGACCGTACCGTCAAAGCCCATCATTTTGGGAAAACCAAAAATAATGAAAATTAGGACCACGGCGATACGGGCAATTAATAACAAAACGGGGCGGGCAGCACCAAAATCAAAATAACGTAGTGAGTTCATAACCAATCCCTTTGCAAGATAATGTGATTTAAACGTAATACACACTCTGGTACCTCGCCACGCCCCAGGCGTTGAGATATTCGCTAATTATCCTGGTTACAGTGATTTAAGCGCGATGTTCTCATCTGTCAGCTGTTTCGCATCAAACGTTTTGCCGCTCTGGATCCATTTGCGGATTGAGCGAATCTCACGTCCCTGATTCAGCGTTACCGCACCGATAAGCACGCCGTTTTGCAGATTAAACCAAATCGCCTTCTGAGTTTCCGGGTTGCCACGACAAAGCCAGTCATCGCCACGCATATCGCCAATAAACTGTAAGTTATCACTGTACTGATCGCTCCAGAACCACGGCGGCGACAGTAGCGGAAGCGGTAGCCCTAACATTGCGGCAGCGGCAATTTGCGCATGGTTATTGGCGTTTTCCCAGCTTTCGCAGCGGTGTAGTGCACCATTATCAAGACGAGTGATTGCCACATCGCCACCGGCAAAGATCGCGGGATCGCAGGTGCGGCAAGCCTCATCAATGACAATGCCATTGGTAGTATCAAGGTTGGCCTCGCGAGCCAGTTGCTCGTTGGCGCTGATACCAATACCGTAAATCACCACATCGGCCTGAAGCGTCTCGCCACTTTGCAGCGTCAGTTCTACTTTTTCACCATCGACCACATGTTCAATGGCATTATTGAGCAGAATGCGCACACCAGCCTGTTGATGGCGCTGTAAAAGATAGCGTTGCACGGGCGGTGGTGCATTACGGCCCATAACGGTTGCCGCCAGTTCAATCACTGTCACCTTACATCTGCGCTGCGTGGCGCTGGCAGCCAGTTCCAGACCAATAGTTCCGGCACCGACAATTACGACTGACCGTTCTGGCTGCAGAACTTCTCGCAGTCTGGCGGCATCACCGGCATGGCGCAAGGTAAAGCAGCGTTCTCCCAGTGCATCAAGCAACGGCAGCGGTCGAGCTGCCGCGCCGGTTGCTATAAAAAGCTGATCCCAGTGCCAGCTTTCGCCGTTGGCTAACACTAACTCTCGTGTGTCGCGACCCAATGTTTTGATGGTTACACCGGAATGCAGATGAACATTGTTTTCCTGCCACCAGTGAGCGGGTAACACAGACTGCAACTGTGGGGAATCTTCCAGCAACATGAATTTCGAGAGCGGGGGGCGTTCATAAGGAAGATGTTGCTCATCGGAAAACAGATGCAGCTCACCGGTGAACCCTTGCTGGCGTAGCGAGGCCGCAGCCATTGCCGCCGCTTGCCCGCCACCGACAATAATGATCGTTTTTTCTTTCATCGTGCTTCCTTAAAGATCCAGCCCAGCCGCTACGTGGCGAATGCCGCGAATCGCTAAACCCGCATCAGCGTTGATCATCACACCGCTTAATGCGCGATTATTGCGCCGCGATGCCAACATCACATACGGACCCGTAAAATCCGCCGGTTGCGGGAAAAATTGCAGCGGTAAAATGGCGGCAATTTTCTCCGGCGTCAGAGACTGCATTATTGAGGTTTCACTTTGCCCGAGCGCCTGTGGGCCGCGCAGGTCGCTGGCCATACCACACGGGCCGACGCCATTCACCCGCACTTTCGGTGCCAGTTCATAAGCCAGTTGGCGAATAAGTCCGGTTGCGGCATGTTTACTGGCGGTGTACAGCGGGCCACCGCCGCCGGGATACCAGGCGGCATTTGATAGTGTGAAAATCATGCTGCCTTCACCGGCGATTAACGCCGGAGCGCAGGCTTTTGCACCCAGCAGGTAACCGAGTACGTTGACGTTAAACAGCTCGTGGAAGCCGGTTTCGAGCGTCTCTGCGGGAGTATTAACCAGTGAGGCATTGTGATCCCAGATGCCCGCATTGCCGATAAAACAATCCAGCTTGCCGGAACGAGTCAGGATCTGATCGACCGCGCGTTGATAATCGGCATAACAGGTCACGTTGCCTTCCACCGCCAGAATATGTTCACCAAATCGCTGACGCAGACTGGCGACTTTCGCCGCCGACAGTTCCAGCGTGGCAACCTGCGCGCCTTCTTCGATAAATCGCTCGACCAGCGCCAGCCCTAATCCCGATCCGCCGCCGGTAATAAAAATGGACTCGTTATGCAGATCGCTCATGGCTGCGCCTCCGGTAAGTCGATGAAAATGTCACCACCTTCAACGTGTACTGGATAAGTGGTGAGCGGATCGGTGGCGGGCAGGCATAACGCTTTCCCCGTTTTCAGGCAAAAACTGGCGGCGTGTAGCGGGCACTCCACCGTGGCGTCATCTTCCAGATACCCTTCTGACATCGACGCATTACCATGGCTGCAACGATCGTTAATGGCATAAAACTCGCCGCCAACGTTGAACAGGGCGATGACGGGCGAGGTATCGATCCGGAGAGCCTCACCCTCCGGCACATCCGCAACGGGACACGCATAAATTCGATTCATCAGAACAGTACACTCAGGTTATGGGAAGTGATTACCGCTTGATCCAGGACGATATCCCGTTCCAGCAAGCGCCAGTTGTCATCTTCCAGACGGCGAACTTTGTCAAAACGAGTCCCGACATAGAACGTTTCATCGCGCTCTTTTTGTGCCCGATAAAGCAGATAATTCACCCTCACGGCAAATACGTTTGGGATGTCGGTTTCGCTTATCTGGCAGTTGCTGATTAAGTGGCGGGTGCGTGACGGCGGCTCTTCTGCCCATGCCATGCCCGTTTCCAGACGGGCGATTCGCCGCTCCAGCTGGTCTTTGGTGTCATTAAAAATCCAGGTTGTCGGTGGCTGGACGCCTTTGCGACGGTCGCGTGTTTGCGCGTTAACCGTGGTGCGCATGGTGTAACGAATCTCTTCGTCGAGCTGCGCCAGCCAGTCACGAAATTTCCAGTCGTCCAGTAAGCTGGCTTCGTGAAAGAGAAACTGGCTAATGCGGTGATGTAACTCTAGTGAAACTTGCGCACTCATTTCATCACCTCCTGCTGGTAAGCGGCGGTTTTATCGAGCACTTCCTGCCAGCTTTCGCTACTCAGAAGATCGGCCCAGCGTTGGTACATTCCACGAGCGGCAGTTTCTGAAAAGATATAGTTAGTAATGCCAGGAATGCCGTCGTCGCGGCGCTTTTCCTGACCAAGCCCCATTTCCAGACACAGTTTGCTGTTGCGGGCGCGGTGGCCTTTAAGCAATTTCTGGATTTCACACCAGTTCTCCGAGTCATCCTGCTCGAGAAAACCAGCAGGACCAAAAGCACGAGTGGCGCTGTTTTCAAAAGCGGCTTTAACTTCATCGGAGGCGGCTTTGTCAGTAATACAGAACGCCCACACTTCGACTTGATCAGGGCCGCGCGGATGCCAGACGCGGAGCGTGGCAGTGCCGTTGAGCCATGAAAGCGTGGGGAAAATATTGTTATGACCCGCCAGGCGCAGGGCGCGAACTTCACCTAAACGTTGTTCTGCTTCGGCATAGGTTTCGCGGTAATAGCTTGAAACTGCGCCATCGACCCAGACATTAGCATCCGGTTTTTCAGTAAAGAAGAAACCGCTACCGTGACCGTCCTGACCAAATTGCAGCGCATCTTTGGCGGTTTCCCACACCGGGCGGGCGGTTTGTCCATCACCGAGGCGCTTATCGCTGCCATCATCTTTCGCCCCTAATACCTGAACGGCAGAAGCATGGCTGAACAGAGCATGATACTGGTCACTGGCGAACTGCTCTGCCGGGAATTTCCAGTTGCAGTTGATCACCCACTTTTGTACGCCGCCGACAATTTCGGTGCCGCCTTCGCGACGATCCAGCATGCCATCCAGATACCAGGCAATGTCACCCAGGTAATCACGCAGGCCCGGTGCGCTGGTATCCCAGTTGCCAAAAATCAGCCCTTTATAACTCTCCACACAAGGAACTTCGTTTAGCCCCCAGTGGGATTTACACAACCCTTGTGGGTAGGCGCGAGGTTCCAGCGGTACATCGATCAACTCGCCGTTAATGCCATAAGACCAGCCGTGATACGGGCAGGTAAAGGCGCGAGTGTTGCCGCAATCTGCATAACTCACACGCATGGCCCGGTGGCGGCATTGGTTGAGAAACGCCTTGATGCTGCCGTCTTTCTGACGCACCACGACAACTGCATCTTCTCCCATGTAGGTGTTAAAGAAATCACCGGGTTTTGGGATCTGGCTTTCGTGGGCGAGAAATAGCCAGCAACGACCGAAAATACGCTCAAGCTCCAGTTGGTAAATGTCCGGGTCGGTATAAATACGCGGAGTGACCCGACCGTTTTGGGTGTCAATCAGTTGGTAAATGTTCAAATCTGAGGGTGTGGTCATATTTTTTAATCCTGAAAGATAAGATGTATTGACCTTCTATTTTTGTGCCATAAGGATGTTGCTGGTTGGTTGCTAATATGTGAAATAGTTAATTTCTACCAGCTGAGACGTTTTTTCGATAACAAGGGGAAGGTGATGGAACTACGGCATTTACGCTATTTCGTCGCAGTGGCGCAGGCACTGAACTTTACCCGTGCGGCGGAAAAACTGCATACCTCACAGCCTTCGTTAAGCAGCCAGATCCGCGATCTTGAAAACTGTGTCGGTGTTCCGTTACTGGTGAGGGATAAGCGCAAAGTCGCGTTGACGGCGGCGGGAGAATGTTTTCTCCAGGACGCGCTGGCAATCCTCGAACAAGCGGAAAATGCCAAATTACGGGCGCGGAAAATTGTTCAGGAAGACAGACAATTAACCATTGGCTTTGTGCCATCGGCGGAAGTGAATTTACTGCCAAAAGTATTACCGATGTTTCGTCTCAGACAGCCAGACACCTTGATTGAGCTGGTGAGTTTAATCACCACGCAACAGGAGGAAAAAATTCGCCGTGGTGAACTCGACGTCGGCTTAATGCGCCATCCTGTTTATAGCCCGGAGATTGATTATCTGGAGCTTTTTGACGAACCATTAGTGGTGGTGTTACCGGTTGATCACCCTTTAGCACATGAAAAAGAGATCACCGCCGCGCAACTGGATGGCGTGAATTTCGTCAGTACCGATCCGGCGTATTCCGGTTCGCTTGCGCCGATCGTTAAAGCGTGGTTTGCGCAAGAAAATAGCCAGCCAAATATCGTCCAGGTGGCAACGAATATTCTGGTGACCATGAATCTGGTGGGCATGGGGCTGGGCGTCACTTTGATACCCGGTTATATGAATAATTTTAATACCGGGCAGGTTGTTTTTCGTCCCATTGCCGGAAATGTGCCTTCCATTGCTTTACTGATGGCGTGGAAGAAAGGGGAGATGAAGCCGGCATTACGCGATTTCATCGCCATTGTGCAGGAACGTTTGGCAAGCGTAACGGCATAATTACACATTATCTTTGCAACATGCGTCACGGATCGCAGTTTTTGAGTGCTTGTGAACTGGCGTTACAGACATCGGGAAGCAGGCTCGAATATTCTTATTTTTCAACTTGCACCAACATTCGATTAACTCCAGACTAACGCCTCCTGACGGGAGGGACTCATGGTTTTGCAATCCACGCGCTGGTTGGCGCTCGGCTATTTCACATACTTTTTTAGTTACGGCATTTTTCTACCTTTCTGGAGCGTCTGGCTTAAAGGGATTGGTTTAACGCCAGAAACCATCGGCCTGTTATTGGGGGCAGGTCTGGTTGCCCGTTTTCTCGGGAGTTTGCTCATCGCGCCCCGCGTCAGCGATCCTTCCCGCCTGATTTCCGCCTTGCGCGTGCTGGCAGTGCTGACACTTATCTTTGCTGTCGCCTTCTGGGCGGGGGCGCACGTAGCGTGGCTGATGCTGGTGATGATTGGCTTTAACCTCTTTTTCTCACCGCTGGTACCGTTGACCGATGCACTGGCGAATACGTGGCAAAAGCAGTTCCCGCTTGATTACGGCAAAGTGCGACTGTGGGGCTCGGTGGCGTTTGTCATTGGCTCGGCGCTGACGGGCAAACTGGTCACTATGTTTGATTATCGGGTGATCCTCGTGCTGTTGACGTTGGGCGTGGCATCCATGCTGCTCGGCTTTCTCATCCGTCCGACGATTCAGCCACAAGGGGCAAGCCGCCAACAGGAGAGCACCGGTTGGTCAGCGTGGTTGGCGCTGGTTCGCCAGAACTGGCGCTTTCTGGCCTGCGTTTGTTTATTGCAGGGGGCGCATGCGGCCTATTACGGTTTTAGCGCCATTTACTGGCAGGCAGCTGGCTACTCGGCCTCGGCGGTGGGGTATTTGTGGTCGCTGGGCGTGGTGGCGGAAGTCATTATCTTTGCACTGAGTAATAAACTTTTCCGCCGTTGTAGTGCACGCGATATGCTGTTGATCTCGGCGATTTGCGGCGTAGTGCGCTGGGGCATTATGGGAGCAACTACGGCGTTGCCGTGGTTGATAGTGGTGCAAATTCTGCATTGCGGCACCTTCACGGTCTGCCACCTGGCCGCCATGCGCTATATTGCCGCTCGCCAGGGTAGCGAAGTCATCCGTTTACAGGCGGTTTACTCTGCCGTCGCGATGGGCGGCAGTATCGCTATCATGACCGTTTTCGCCGGTTTCCTGTATCAATATCTGGGCCACGGCGTGTTCTGGGTGATGGCGCTGGTGGCGTTTCCGGCAATGTTTTTGCGCCCGAAAGTTGTTCCCTCATGCTGATTCGAGCATTTTGCGGATCTGCTCCTGTTGATGTGTTGTCAGTGTCAGGTCCGTATAGATCAGCGGTGGTGAAAAGAGCGGTAACGGCATGTTATAAGGAGCAATAATCAGTGCCGCGCCACGCGGAGCGCCTGTCTGCAAAAATGCCTTTACCGACATATGTTTAATGTTGAGCGGCAGTAACGTTAATTCGCGTAACTGCTGCTCAATCTGCGCTTCTCGCTCGCTATCATTCCCGGTCAGTAGAATAATCTGTTTTTCATGCAGATCGTTTTCCTGCATTAGCCAGGCACCGAAAATCACCGCGACCAGACCACTTTCCTCATCAGAAAGATGGACGCCGTATTCACTTTCAAATCCGGCCAGCGCCGCGCGGGTGGTGCGTACCAGGCGTGGATACAGTCTGGCGAACTCTTCCGGTAGGGTATTATCAATACCGATGGCAAACAAACTGCGATTTAACGCCTGGGCGAGGTGGGTATAAAGCTGATCACATAACCCCTGTTCATCATAAAAACGAACATTTCCCAGCTCACGAAAATGGTTTACCAGACGTTTGATAGACTGACGCAATTGTCTGTCCCGCTGATGCGCATCCCGCAAGGGATCGGGAACCCGCAACATGGAAAAAAGTAGTGCCATAAACAGTGGCTCATCAGGTGGTACAGGCTGGAGCGCCCGACGCTGCCAGTGGCGTCCAATTTCCTGTGCTACCTGAAATTCAAGGCAGGATTCCGCCCAGCGACGTTGGAGCGGATTAAACTGAGGCGTAATTCCAGCGTGGTGCTGCAGCAAACAATATTGCAGATACAGACACAGGAAATGAATATCGCGCGATTCAAAGCGTTTTTGCAGCCGTCGGGAGCAGAGATTCACTAACGCTTGTAGATTGGTATCGTCGTAAAAGTTACGCGCAATTCCGCGCCGCTTCAGTTCACTCTTCAGGGCGGGGGTGAATTGGCTGGTAATAAATGACGGACACAGACGGAAACCACGTCGTAGCCAGTGAAATAAACACAAACGTTGGTTAAGCACTGTACCTTCAACCCGGTAGCTACCGTCATAACCAGTCGTCAGTGTGAGTTGATGATAGCGCAGGATCTCCCGTCCTGTTTCGCTGATATCAAGACTGGCAATATCATCATCCACACCATTAAGCTCGCTGAAGGTTGCCATGGTGGCGGTCAACCCCGGCTGAAAGAGCGTCAGCAAGATCTGGCAGCGGCGCTGGGGAGCCGAAAGGACAGATGGTGGAGCAAGCGTAGGCATCATCTGTAGATCTCCCATAAGCATAATTGATAAGAATAGCTAAAGTTTGCTCAGGGAAATGGCGAAGGGAATGCTAATCATCAGAAATGTTGGCAAGCGTCACAGAATTTTTCTCATCTTAAACTGTTCTGACCAGTGGGTTAGCATGTCTTAAGGTGGTTTTGTGAATGATTATCGTGCTAGCGATCATGGGTTAGTTCTGCGGATTCAACGCGCTAAGGATAAAGTCCACCATCTGTTCGCGATAAACATCGCCGTGACGATCGGAAAAAGCATCAATGTGTTCGCCATCCGGGATTAGGATCAACCGTTTTGGCTCTTTTGCCAGGCTATACAACTTTTCGCTGTGCTGCCATGGGATAACGTGATCAGCTTTACCGTGAATGAGTAAAAGCGGGATCGGGCTGACGCTGGCGATGTAATTTTCGCCGCTGTAACTCTCATCAAGTAAGTAGCCACTGCCGGGGATCATCTGGTTGGCGATGGTTGCATAAGAGGCAAATGTGGAGTCGAGGATCACCGCACGTATGCCTTCACGATCACCCTGACCAATAACAGCAAGAATATTCGCCCCGCCAATACTCTGCCCGAACAGCACCAGCCGTTGTGGGTTTACATCACTGCGATGGCGCACCACATTGATGGCGCTTTGCGTATCGTCCAGCAATCCGGCCTGGGACGGCGTGCCTTTTGATTTACCAAAACCGCGATAATCAAACATAAAAACGTTGAAATTACGCTCGGGTAACCAACTGACCAGCGGCCAGTGGGCGGACATATTTCCGGCATTGCCGTGAGCATGAATGATGGTTGCGATGGCGTTGTCAGCAGGGCCCGTCGAAGAAGGGATAAACCAGCCTTGCAGACGAGTACCGTCCTTAGCCGTAAATTCGACGGATTCCGCCGACCAGGGGTCGGGACCGTAAATTTTATCGTCAGGATAATAGAAGAAGTTGATGGCAACGCGCGGCACTAAATAAACGCAGAAGGCAACAACAAAGAGAATAAACAGAATTTTGGGAACGCGTTTGTTCACTGGCAGTGCCATAACCTTTCCTTGCGACTTCTTTATCATCCATTAATCGGGGAAAGATGGTGGGAGAGTGACGAAAGAAAGTAAAGCGGTGAGGAAGTATTTCGGAATAGCGCCTGAAAGGCGAGGGCGGGTGAGTGATATCACCCGCCTGAGTCATTAACGCTTCAGAGCGTCGCTTAACTCGTCACGCATGTTCGCCAGCATGGCTTTAACAACACGCGGGTTACCAGCAACGATGTTACCGGTCAGCATATAGTTATGACCACCGGTGAAGTCGCTGACGATGCCGCCCGCTTCACGAACCAGCAGCTCGCCTGCAGCGAAGTCCCACGGGCGCAGACCGATTTCAAAGAAACCGTCAACACGACCCGCAGCGACGTAAGCCAGATCCAGCGCCGCAGAACCGGTACGACGGAAGTCTGCACATTCGTTGAACAGTTTGCCGACGATGTTGATGTAGGTAGTGGCGTACTGTTTTGCTTTGAACGGGAAGCCGGTCGCCAGAATAGTACCGTCGAGATCGCGAGCGGTGCTGCCGCGCAGACGGTAGCCGTTCAGCTGTGCTCCCTGACCGCGAGTGGCGGTGAACAGTTCGTTACGCATAGGATCGTATACCACAGCAACTTCGGTGCGGCCTTTGATACGAACGGCGATAGATACCGCGAAGTGCGGCAGACGTTTGATAAAGTTGGTAGTGCCATCCAGTGGATCGATAACCCATTGAACATCCTGATCAGTACCTTCAAGTTCACCGCTTTCTTCGGTGATGATGGTGTGCTGTGGGTAAGATTTACGAATCGTGTCGATAATCACCGCTTCGGCAGCTTTATCTACGTTGGTCACGAAATCGTTACTGCCTTTCTGGCTCGCTTCTACAGCGTCCGGGGTTTCATAGTTTTTGGCAATTAAATTACCCGCCTTGCGCGCTGCGCGCACGGCGATGTTCAGCATCGGATGCATCGGTCTCTCTCACTGGATGTTAAAGAACGGGAAAACGGCGCAGAGTATAGCAGCGAGATCGGCATCTGTCTTCGTTTTATGATAAGATGCGCGAATAATCTTTAGACGAAGAAAGACAATGCTGCAAAATATTCGAATTGTGCTGGTGGAGACGTCACACACCGGCAATATGGGTTCTGTTGCCCGTGCCATGAAAACAATGGGATTAACCAATCTGTGGCTGGTTAATCCACTGGTGAAACCTGACTCCCAGGCGATTGCCCTGGCGGCGGGGGCCAGCGATGTGATTGGTAATGCTCACATCGTCGATACGCTCGACGAAGCGTTAGCCGGTTGTAGCCTGGTGGTGGGCACCAGCGCACGTTCCCGCACGCTGCCGTGGCCGATGCTCGACCCGCGCGAATGCGGTCTGAAAAGCGTCGCTGAAGCGGCAAATACCCCGGTGGCGCTGGTGTTTGGTCGCGAACGTGTCGGCCTGACCAATGAAGAGTTGCAGAAGTGTCATTATCATGTCGCGATTGCGGCAAACCCGGAATACAGCTCGCTGAACCTGGCGATGGCGGTTCAGGTTATTGCCTATGAAGTGCGTATGGCCTGGCTGGCAACTCAGGAAAATGGCGAGCAGGTCGAGCATGAAGAGACGCCGTATCCGCTGGTCGATGATCTGGAGCGTTTTTATGGTCATCTGGAACAAACGCTGCTGGCAACCGGTTTTATCCGTGAAAACCATCCGGGGCAGGTGATGAATAAATTGCGCCGTCTGTTTACCCGTGCGCGCCCGGAAAGCCAGGAATTGAATATCCTGCGCGGGATTCTGGCTTCTATAGAGCAGCAGAATAAAGGTAATAAGGCCGAATAACAGTGGTTGCCTGATGCGATGCTTAACGCGTCTTATCAGGCCTGTAAGTGCACGGAATCCCAGGTCGGATAAGGTGTTCACACCGCATCCGACAACAGGTACAAACGCCACGATAAAAAAATGGCACTGAAGGTTAAATACCCGACTAAATCAGTCAAGTAAATAGTTGACCAATTTACTCGGGAATGTCAGACTTGACCCTGCTATGCAATACCCCCACTTTTACAATAAAAAACCCCGGGCAGGGGCGAGTTTGAGGTGAAGTAAGACATGAGACTGACATCTAAAGGGCGCTATGCCGTGACCGCAATGCTTGACGTTGCGCTCAACTCTGAAGCGGGCCCGGTACCGTTGGCTGATATTTCCGAACGTCAGGGAATTTCCCTTTCTTATCTGGAACAACTGTTTTCCCGTCTGCGTAAAAATGGTCTGGTTTCCAGCGTACGTGGACCAGGCGGTGGTTATCTGTTAGGCAAAGATGCCAGCAGCATCGCCGTTGGCGAAGTGATTAGCGCCGTTGACGAATCTGTAGATGCCACCCGTTGTCAGGGTAAAGGCGGCTGCCAGGGCGGCGATAAATGCCTGACCCACGCGCTGTGGCGTGATTTGAGCGACCGTCTCACCGGTTTTCTCAACAACATTACTTTAGGCGAACTGGTTAATAACCAGGAAGTGCTGGATGTGTCTGGACGTCAGCATACTCACGACGCGCCACGCACCCGCACACAAGACGCGATCGACGTTAAGTTACGCGCTTAATAAAAAGAATTCAGAATCAGGCCGGAGTGCTAAATACTCCGTAAACACGGTCGTACATCCAGCCGGTAGCCTGGTTCCTTGCATTGAGTGATGTACGGAGTTTATAGAGCAATGAAATTACCGATTTATCTCGACTACTCCGCAACCACGCCGGTGGACCCGCGTGTTGCCGAGAAAATGATGCAGTTTATGACGATGGACGGAACCTTTGGTAACCCGGCCTCCCGTTCTCACCGTTTCGGCTGGCAGGCTGAAGAAGCGGTAGATATCGCCCGTAATCAGATTGCCGATCTGGTCGGCGCTGATCCGCGTGAAATCGTCTTTACCTCTGGTGCAACCGAATCTGACAACCTGGCGATCAAAGGTGCAGCCAACTTTTATCAGAAAAAAGGCAAGCACATCATCACCAGCAAAACCGAACATAAAGCGGTACTGGATACCTGCCGTCAGCTGGAGCGCGAAGGTTTCGAAGTCACCTACCTGGCACCGCAGCGTAACGGCATTATCGACCTGAAAGAACTTGAAGCAGCGATGCGTGACGACACCATCCTTGTTTCCATCATGCACGTAAATAACGAAATCGGCGTGGTGCAGGATATCGCGGCTATCGGCGAAATGTGCCGTGCTCGTGGCATTATCTATCACGTTGATGCAACCCAGAGCGTGGGCAAACTGCCTATCGACCTGAGCCAGTTGAAAGTTGACCTGATGTCTTTCTCCGGTCACAAAATCTATGGCCCGAAAGGTATCGGTGCGCTGTATGTGCGTCGTAAACCGCGCGTACGCATCGAAGCGCAAATGCACGGCGGTGGTCACGAGCGCGGTATGCGTTCCGGCACTCTGCCTGTTCACCAGATCGTCGGAATGGGCGAAGCCTATCGCATCGCAAAAGAAGAGATGGCGACCGAGATGGAACGTCTGCGCGGCCTGCGTAACCGTCTGTGGAACGGCATCAAAGATATCGAAGAAGTTTACCTGAACGGTGACCTGGAACACGGTGCGCCGAACATTCTCAACGTCAGCTTCAACTACGTTGAAGGTGAGTCGCTGATTATGGCGCTGAAAGACCTCGCGGTTTCTTCCGGTTCCGCCTGTACGTCAGCAAGCCTCGAACCGTCCTACGTGCTGCGCGCGCTGGGGCTGAACGACGAGCTGGCACATAGCTCTATCCGTTTCTCTTTAGGTCGTTTTACTACTGAAGAAGAGATCGACTACACCATCGAGTTAGTTCGTAAATCCATCGGTCGTCTGCGTGACCTTTCTCCGCTGTGGGAAATGTACAAGCAGGGCGTGGATCTGAACAGCATCGAATGGGCTCATCATTAATCGGTATCGGAATCAGGAGAATTTATAATGGCTTACAGCGAAAAAGTTATCGACCATTACGAGAATCCGCGTAACGTGGGTTCCTTTGACAACAACGACGAGAACATCGGCAGCGGCATGGTGGGTGCACCGGCCTGTGGCGACGTGATGAAGTTGCAGATTAAAGTCAACGATGAAGGTATCATTGAAGACGCGCGTTTTAAAACTTACGGCTGCGGTTCCGCTATCGCTTCCAGCTCCCTGGTCACCGAATGGGTGAAAGGGAAGTCTCTCGACGAAGCGCAGGCGATCAAAAACACCGATATTGCTGAAGAACTTGAACTGCCGCCGGTGAAAATTCACTGTTCTATTCTGGCAGAAGACGCGATCAAAGCCGCCATTGCGGACTATAAAAGCAAACGTGAAGCAAAATAAGAGTTGAGGTTTGGTTATGTCGATTACACTGAGCGACAGTGCAGCAGCGCGAGTAAATACCTTTCTGGCTAACCGCGGCAAAGGGTTTGGCCTGCGTCTGGGCGTGAGAACCTCCGGATGTTCAGGTATGGCTTATGTACTGGAATTTGTTGACGAACCGACGCCGGAAGACATCGTGTTTGAAGACAAAGGCGTGAAAGTCGTGGTCGATGGCAAAAGCCTGCAATTTCTGGACGGTACGCAGCTGGACTTCGTAAAAGAAGGCCTGAACGAAGGGTTTAAATTCACCAACCCGAACGTTAAAGATGAGTGTGGTTGCGGCGAAAGCTTCCACGTTTGATGCGCATACCGATAACCCCACCGTGGTCGCCTGCGCGTGGGGTTTGTTTTACCTGATTCGCCGTTATCGCGGCGGATCGCAGCCCTGAGAATGTTATGGATTACTTCACCCTCTTTGGCTTGCCTGCCCGTTATCAACTCGATACCCAGGCGCTGAGCCTGCGTTTTCAGGATCTACAACGTCAGTATCATCCTGATAAATTCGCCAGCGGAAGCCAGGCGGAACAACTCGCCGCCGTACAGCAATCTGCAACCATTAACCAGGCCTGGCAAACGCTGCGTCATCCGTTAATGCGCGCGGAATATTTGCTTTCTTTGCACGGCTTTGATCTCGCCAGCGAGCAGCATACTGTGCGCGACACCGCGTTCCTGATGGAACAGTTGGAGCTGCGCGAAGAGCTGGACGAGATCGAACAGGCGAAAGATGAAGCGCGGCTGGAAAGCTTTATCAAACGTGTGAAAAAGATGTTTGATACCCGCCATCAGTTGATGGTTGAACAGTTAGACAACGAGACCTGGGACGCGGCGGCGGATACCGTGCGTAAGCTGCGTTTTCTCGATAAACTGCGAAGCAGTGCCGAACAACTCGAAGAAAAACTGCTCGATTTTTAATTTCTGGAAGCTAAACATGGCCTTATTACAAATTAGTGAACCTGGTTTGAGTGCTGCGCCGCATCAGCGTCGTCTGGCGGCCGGTATTGACCTGGGCACAACCAACTCGCTGGTGGCGACAGTGCGCAGCGGTCAGGCCGAAACGTTAGCCGACCATGAAGGCCGTCACCTGCTGCCATCTGTTGTTCACTATCAACAGCAAGGGCATTCGGTGGGTTATGACGCGCGTACTAATGCAGCGCTCGATACCGCCAACACAATTAGTTCTGTTAAACGCCTGATGGGACGCTCGCTGGCTGATATCCAGCAACGCTATCCGCATCTGCCTTATCAATTCCAGGCCAGCGAAAACGGCCTGCCGATGATTGAAACGGCGGCGGGGCTGCTGAACCCGGTGCGCGTTTCTGCGGACATCCTCAAAGCACTGGCGGCGCGGGCAACTGAAGCCCTGGCAGGCGAGCTGGATGGTGTAGTTATCACCGTTCCGGCGTACTTTGACGATGCCCAGCGTCAGGGCACCAAAGACGCGGCGCGTCTGGCGGGCCTTCACGTCCTGCGCTTACTTAACGAACCGACCGCTGCGGCTATCGCCTACGGGCTGGATTCCGGTCAGGAAGGCGTGATCGCCGTTTATGACCTCGGTGGCGGGACGTTTGATATTTCCATTCTGCGCTTAAGTCGCGGCGTGTTTGAAGTGCTGGCAACCGGCGGTGATTCCGCGCTCGGCGGCGATGATTTCGACCATCTGCTGGCGGATTACATTCGCGAGCAGGCGGGCATTCCTGATCGTAGCGATAACCGCGTTCAGCGTGAACTGCTGGATGCCGCCATTGCAGCCAAAATCGCGCTGAGCGATGCGGACTCCGTGACCGTTAACGTTGCGGGCTGGCAGGGCGAAATCAGCCGTGAACAATTCAATGAACTGATCGCGCCACTGGTAAAACGAACCTTATTGGCTTGTCGTCGCGCGCTGAAAGACGCGGGTGTAGAAGCTGATGAAGTGCTGGAAGTGGTGATGGTGGGCGGTTCTACTCGCGTGCCGCTGGTGCGTGAACGGGTAGGCGAATTTTTCGGTCGTCCACCGCTGACTTCCATCGACCCGGATAAAGTCGTCGCTATTGGCGCGGCGATTCAGGCGGATATTCTGGTGGGTAACAAGCCAGACAGCGAAATGCTGTTGCTTGATGTGATCCCACTGTCGCTGGGCCTCGAAACGATGGGCGGCCTGGTGGAGAAAGTGATTCCGCGTAATACCACTATTCCAGTGGCCCGCGCTCAGGATTTCACCACCTTTAAAGATGGTCAGACGGCGATGTCTATCCATGTAATGCAGGGTGAGCGCGAACTGGTGCAGGACTGCCGCTCACTGGCGCGTTTTGCGCTGCGTGGTATTCCGGCGCTACCGGCTGGCGGTGCGCATATTCGCGTGACGTTCCAGGTCGATGCCGACGGTCTTTTGAGCGTGACGGCGATGGAGAAATCCACCGGCGTTGAGGCGTCTATTCAGGTCAAACCGTCTTACGGTCTGACCGATAGCGAAATCGCTTCGATGATCAAAGACTCAATGAGCTATGCCGAGCAGGACGTAAAAGCCCGAATGCTGGCAGAACAAAAAGTAGAAGCGGCGCGTGTGCTGGAAAGTCTGCACGGCGCGCTGGCTGCTGATGCCGCGCTGTTAAGCGCCGCAGAACGTCAGGTCATTGACGATGCTGCCGCTCACCTGAGTGAAGTGGCGCAGGGCGATGACGTTGACGCCATCGAACAAGCGATTAAAAACGTAGACAAACAAACCCAGGATTTCGCCGCTCGCCGCATGGACCAGTCGGTTCGTCGTGCGCTGAAAGGCCATTCCGTGGACGAGGTTTAATATGCCAAAGATTGTTATTTTGCCTCATCAGGATCTCTGCCCTGATGGCGCTGTTCTGGAAGCTAATAGCGGTGAAACCATTCTCGACGCAGCTCTGCGTAACGGTATCGAGATTGAACACGCCTGTGAAAAATCCTGTGCTTGCACCACCTGCCACTGCATCGTTCGTGAAGGTTTTGACTCGCTTCCAGAAAGCTCAGAGCAGGAAGACGACATGCTGGACAAAGCCTGGGGACTGGAGCCGGAAAGCCGTTTAAGCTGCCAGGCGCGCGTCACCGACGAAGATTTAGTGGTCGAAATCCCGCGTTACACGATCAACCATGCGCGTGAGCATTAACAGAGGTTAGTATGGGACTTAAGTGGACCGATAGCCGCGAAATTGGCGAAGCACTGTACGATGCGTATCCCGATCTTGATCCGAAAACGGTTCGATTCACCGATATGCATCAGTGGATTTGCGATCTGGAAGATTTCGACGACGACCCGCAGGCATCCAACGAGAAAATCCTCGAAGCGATTTTGTTAGTCTGGCTGGACGAAGCCGAGTGAATGAACGGGCTGCCTGGGGGTAGCCCGTTTTGCTGTTAAACGAATAAGGATAACTAAAATGACAGAAGCGATGAAAATTACCCTCTCTACCCAACCTGCCGACGCGCGCTGGGGAGAAAAAGCAACTTACAGCATTAATAATGATGGCATTACTCTGCATTTGAACGGGGCAGACGATCTGGGGCTGATCCAGCGTGCGGCGCGCAAGATTGACGGTCTGGGCATCAAGCATGTTCAGCTAAGCGGTGAAGGCTGGGATGTGGATCGCTGCTGGGCATTCTGGCAAGGTTACAAAGCCCCGAAAGGCACGCGTAAAGTGGAGTGGCCGGATCTGGACGATGCCCAGCGCCAGGAACTGGATAACCGCCTGATGATCATCGACTGGGTGCGTGACACCATCAACGCACCGGCGGAAGAGCTGGGGCCATCGCAACTGGCACAGCGTGCTGTTGATCTGATCAACAACGTCGCAGGCGATCGTGTGACTTATCGGATCACCAAAGGTGAGGATCTGCGTGAGCAAGGTTATATGGGGCTGCACACCGTCGGACGCGGTTCAGAACGTTCTCCGGTATTGCTGGCGCTGGATTACAACCCAACTGGCGATAAAGAAGCGCCAGTGTACGCGTGCCTGGTAGGTAAAGGTATCACTTTTGACTCCGGCGGCTACAGCATCAAACAGACTGCGTTTATGGACTCGATGAAGTCGGACATGGGCGGCGCGGCAACGGTTACCGGGGCGCTGGCATTTGCCATTACGCGCGGACTGAACAAGCGCGTGAAGCTGTTCCTCTGCTGTGCGGATAACCTGATCAGCGGCAATGCGTTTAAGCTGGGCGATATCATCACCTATCGCAACGGTAAAAAAGTTGAAGTGATGAACACTGATGCCGAAGGGCGCCTGGTGCTTGCCGATGGTCTGATTGATGCCAGTGCGCAGAAACCGGAAATGATCATTGATGCGGCGACCCTCACCGGGGCGGCGAAAACTGCGCTGGGTAATGATTATCACGCGCTGTTCAGTTTTGACGATGCGCTTGCCGGTCGTTTGCTGGCGAGTGCCTCACAAGAGAACGAACCATTCTGGCGTCTGCCGCTGGCGGAATTCCACCGCAGCCAGCTGCCGTCTAACTTTGCCGAACTGAACAATACCGGAAGCGCGGCGTATCCGGCAGGCGCGAGCACGGCAGCGGGCTTCCTGTCGCACTTTGTTGAGAACTATCAGCAAGGCTGGCTGCATATCGACTGCTCGGCGACTTACCGTAAAGCGCCGGTTGAACAGTGGTCTGCGGGTGCTACGGGACTTGGTGTGCGCACGATTGCTAATCTGTTAACGGCGTAAACTAATATGCCGGATGCGGCGTAAACGCCTTATCCGGCCTACAAAGTATTGCAAATTCAACAAATTGTGAATCCCTTGTAGGCCTGATAAGTATGGCGCATCAGGCACTTGTGCCCCGAACGTTGAATGAATTGTGGTTCTTATGTCCGAAACAAAAAACGAACTTGAAGACCTGCTGGAAAAAGCAGCAACCGAACCGGCGCACCGCCCGGCCTTTTTCCGTACTCTACTGGGATCCACCGTCTGGGTGCCTGGTACGGCGGCGCAGGGCGAGGCTGTGGTTGAAGATAGTGCGCTTGATTTACAGCATTGGGAAAAAGAAGACGGCACCAGCGTCATTCCTTTTTTTACCTCGTTAGAAGCACTTCAACAGGCGGTTGAAGACGAACAGGCATTTGTAGTAATGCCCGTTCGCACATTGTTTGAGATGACCCTTGGCGAAACGCTCTTCCTTAATGCCAAACTGCCAACCGGTAAAGAATTTATGCCGCGTGAAATCAGTTTGTTGATTGGTGAAGAAGGGAATCCGCTGAGTAGCCAGGAAGTACTGGAAGGCGGTGAATCGCTAATATTATCGGAAGTCGCAGAGCCGCCAGCACAAATGATTGATTCACTCACCACCTTATTTAAAACTATTAAGCCGGTGAAGCGTGCTTTTATATGTTCAATTAAAGAGAACGAAGAGGCACAGCCTAATTTACTTATTGGCATTGAAGCCGATGGTGATATCGAAGAAATTATTCAGGCGGCGGGAAGTGTAGCGACCGATACATTACCTGGCGATGAACCAATCGATATTTGTCAGGTGAAAAAAGGGGAAAAAGGAATTAGCCACTTTATTACCGAACATATTGCGCCATTCTATGAACGTCGTTGGGGTGGTTTTTTGCGTGACTTTAAACAGAACCGGATAATCTAAAATATGCCGCCCCAAAGGGCGGCATTCGGGCTTACCTGCTGTTCTGAAGGTTGTTAACCACCAGTAAATTGTTGCCGGAGAGACTCAGGTTATTATTTACCTCGGTTAACAGCGCACCAGAAACAATAAGTACGATACAAAAGCACCGTATCTTCATTGTGCGGTCCATGCGAAGACCGCATCACGACAGCACCACTGGCGATATTGCCGCGATAGCAAGCGCTGTGAAACACCTGCATTTACGGCCACGGAACATCCTTTCCTAAAGCCAGCGCCCGTTTGCGAGACGGCGGAAAGGGCCGGTGTCGATAATACGCTAAATAAACAATAATTACTCTCTTTTGCTTGACAAAAAGAGAGTTGCTGGCGAATATTGCTCTGCTGTGAAGCACCTGCGTTGCTCATGCAACACAAGTCAATCTGCTGGAGAGGCCGCGAACCAAACCGGCAACAAATAACCGCCTGATTTTGGCGGTTTTTTGTTGCTTAAAGAAAGTGAATTTACATGTTTAAGTAATATCTTTTACCGGTTAGTATTTTTAATATTGAGCGGGATTTGTTTATATTTGTCTGAATTCGGACTAATAAGCCAGGTCATTTTAATATCGAACATATTGCGCCATTCTATGAACGTCGCTGGGGTGGTTTTTTGCGTGACTTTAAACAGAATCGGATAATCTAAATATGCCGCCCCAAAGGGCGGCATTCGGGCTTACCTGCTGTTCTGAAGGTTGTTAACCACCAGTAAATTGTTGCCGGAGAGACTCAGGTTATTATTTACCTCGGTTAACAGCGCACCAGAAACAATAAGTACGATACAAAAGCACCGTATCTTCATTGTGCGGTCCATGCGAAGACCGCATCACGACAGCACCACTGGCGATATTGCCGCGATAGCAAGCACTGTGGGGTGCCTGTATTTACGGTCATGGAACATCCTTTCCTAAAGCCAGCGCCCGTTTGCGAGACGGCGAAAAGGGCCATTAAGAATAATACTCTCATGTTTGAATAATTACTCTGTTTATTATCTTGACACAGCCAGGCATAAAAGAGAGTATTTCAACACTGTGGGGTGCCTGCGTTGCTCCGGCAACACAAGTCAACCTGCTGGAAAGGCCGCGAACCAGACCAGCAATAAAAAACCGCCAAATTCGGCGGTTTTTTATTGCCTGTAAAAAGCTTATTTCAATGGCTCAACCGGTAAATCTGCCCGCGCGCCCCATTCACTCCATGCGCCGTCGTACAGTTTCACGTTTGGCACATCCAGCGTCGCGAGTGCCAACAAAACCACGGCTGCTGTTACACCAGAGCCGCAGCTGACGATAATCGGTTTGTCATAGCTGACGCCGCGACCAAAAAATATCGCATCCAGTTCATCGGTCGTTTTTAGTTCGCCTTCGCGCACCAGTTCCGTCCACGGAACGTTCAATGCACCGGGAATATGTCCGCGACGTAAACCTGGGCGAGGTTCATCAACTTCTGCGTTAAAACGTGCAGCCGGGCGGGCATCAATAATTTGCGCCGTATTTTCATGGCTTGCCAATAACACATCGGTTACTTTCACCACTGCTTCAGGATTAAACGCGGCGTTAAACTCTCCTTCCGGCAGCTCTACTGCACCTTCTTCTAACAACAGATCATCGCGCTGCCAGCCTGCAAGTCCACCCCCCAGAATCGACACTTTCTCTACACCAAAGGTGCGCAGCATCCACCATGCTCGTGGGGCTGAGAAAAGATTACCTTCGTCATAGACAATCAGGTGCTTATCCTGGTTAACGCCTAATTCACGCATCGCCACGGCGAACGTTTCCGGGCGCGGCAGCATGTGCGGAAGCAGGGAAGTGTGATCAGAAAGCGCTTCGATATCAAAAAACACTGCGCCGGGAATATGTCCATTCAGATACTCCTGAGCAACGTTACGATCTTCCTGTCCAGGCGACGCCATGCGGGCATCGATAATCTGAATTTCCGGGTCATCAATATGTTCGGCGAGCCAGTCGGCTCCTACAAACCATGTCGTGGACATAGGCATCTCCATTTTTGCCGGGGTTAGGCTAAATTGTCGGATGTTTAGTGAAAAGCGACAAGCAAAAGAGGCTGATTTGGCTGTCTGAGCCACAATTCTCACTAAAATTCGGATTGTATGGGCGTGATACTGAATTACATAACGTAAATTCTCACGCATAATAATTATTCGACGTTGCTAACGGGCCATTGTGGCAGGGATGAAAAATGAAAAAGTTACGCGTAGCCGCCTGCATGCTAATGCTGGCGCTGGCAGGGTGCGACAACAACGATAACGCGCCAACAGCGGTGAAAAAAGATGCGCCTTCTGAAGTTACTAAAGCGGCCTCTTCAGAAAACGCGAGTTCAGCAAAACTCTCCGCGCCAGAGCGACAAAAACTGGCACAACAGAGTGCCGGTAAGGCGCTGACATTGCTGGATCTCTCTGAAGTCCAACTTGATGGTGCAGCCACGCTGGTGCTGACGTTCTCCATCCCTCTCGACCCGGATCAGGATTTCTCACGCGTTATTCATGTCGTCGATAAAAAAAGCGGCAAAGTGGATGGTGCCTGGGAGCTGTCAGATAATCTTAAAGAGCTGCGTTTACGCCACCTCGAACCGAAACGTGATTTGATCGTTACAATTGGCAAGGAGGTCAAAGCACTCAACAACGCAACCTTCAGTAAAGATTACGAAAAAACTATAACTACCCGCGACATCCAACCCAGTGTCGGTTTTTCCAGCCGTGGTTCGCTGCTGCCTGGTAAAGTCGTTGAAGGGCTGCCGGTAATGGCGCTCAACGTTAATAATGTCGATGTTAACTTCTTCCGCGTTAAGCCAGAATCTCTGCCAGCATTCATTAGCCAATGGGAATACCGCAATTCGCTGGCGAACTGGCAGTCAGACAAACTGCTGCAGATGGCGGATCTGGTCTACACCGGACGGTTTGATCTCAATCCTGCGCGTAACACCCGTGAAAAATTATTGCTGCCGCTGGGCGATATCAAACCGCTTCAGCAGGCGGGCGTGTATCTGGCTGTGATGAATCAGGCTGGACGTTACGATTACAGTAATCCCGCGACGCTGTTTACGTTAAGTGATATCGGCGTTTCAGCTCACCGTTATCACAATCGTCTGGATATCTTTACCCAAAGTCTGGAAAACGGCGCGGCCCAGCAAGGAATTGAAGTCTCTTTATTAAATGAGAAAGGGCAGACTCTGACTCAGGCAACCAGTGACGCTCAGGGGCATGTGCAGCTGGAAAATGATAAAAATGCGGCATTACTGCTGGCACGTAAAGACGGTCAGACAACGCTACTCGATTTAAAACTTCCGGCGCTGGACTTAGCAGAATTTAACATTGCAGGTGCGCCAGGCTATAGCAAACAGTTTTTCATGTTTGGCCCGCGCGATCTTTATCGCCCGGGTGAAACGGTAATCCTCAATGGTTTGCTGCGTGATGCAGACGGTAAAGCGTTGCCCAATCAACCCATCAAGTTAGACGTGATTAAACCCGATGGGCAGGTACTCAGGAGCGTCGTTAGTCAGCCGGAAAATGGCCTCTACCACTTTACCTGGCCACTCGATAGCAATGCGGCAACCGGTATGTGGCATATTCGCGCTAACACGGGCGATAACCAGTATCGGATGTGGGATTTCCACGTCGAAGATTTTATGCCAGAGCGTATGGCGCTGAATCTGACCGGTGAGAAAACCCCGCTTACGCCGAATGATGAAGTGAAATTCTCCGTGGTGGGATACTACCTGTACGGTGCGCCTGCTAATGGTAATACTTTGCAAGGGCAACTTTTCCTGCGCCCACTGCGTGAGGCTGTGTCAGCCTTACCTGGTTTTGAATTCGGCGATATAGCTGCCGAAAACCTTTCCCGCACGCTGGATGAAGTTCAGTTGACGCTGGACGATAAAGGGCGCGGCGAAGTTTCTACAGAAAGCCAGTGGAAGGAAACGCATTCCCCATTGCAGGTTATTTTCCAGGGCAGTTTGCTGGAATCGGGCGGTCGCCCGGTGACGCGCCGCGCTGAGCAGGCTATCTGGCCTGCCGATGCATTGCCGGGGCTCCGTCCGCAGTTCGCCTCGAAATCGGTTTACGATTATCGCACTGACAGCACGGTGAAACAGCCCATTGTTGATGAGGGCAGTAACGCCGCTTTTGACATCGTTTATAGCGATGCGCAAGGCGTGAAAAAAGCCGTGTCGGGCTTGCAGGTGCGCCTGATTCGCGAACGCCGCGATTACTACTGGAACTGGTCAGAAGATGAAGGCTGGCAGTCACAGTTTGATCAAAAAGATCTGATCGAAAATGAACAAACTCTGGATCTGAAAGCGGACGAAACCGGCAAGGTCAGTTTTCCGGTAGAGTGGGGCGCTTATCGTCTGGAAGTCAAAGCGCCGAATGAAGCGGTCAGTAGTGTGCGTTTCTGGGCTGGCTATAGCTGGCAGGACAACAGCGACGGAAGCGGTGCCGTGCGACCCGACCGTGTCACGCTGAAACTGGATAAAGCCAGTTATCGCCCTGGCGATACCATTAAGTTGCATATTGCCGCGCCAACGGCGGGTAAAGGTTATGCGATGGTCGAGTCCAGTGAAGGGCCGCTGTGGTGGCAAGAGATTCATGTTCCGGCTCAAGGGCTGGATCTGACGATTCCGGTCGATAAAACCTGGAATCGTCATGATCTTTATTTGAGTACGCTGGTGGTGCGTCCTGGCGATAAATCTCGCTCCGCGACGCCAAAACGCGCGGTTGGTGTGTTGCATCTGCCGCTTGGTGATGAAAACCGTCGCCTCGATCTGGCGCTGGAAACACCAGCAAAAATGCGTCCCAATCAACCATTAACCGTGAAAATTAAAGCCAGCACTAAAAATGGCGAGAAGCCTAAACAGGTGAATGTGCTGGTGTCTGCCGTTGATAGTGGTGTGCTGAATATTACTGACTACGTCACGCCAGATCCGTGGCAGGCGTTCTTTGGTCAGAAACGCTATGGCGCAGACATTTACGATATTTACGGTCAGGTTATTGAAGGTCAGGGGCGTCTGGCAGCTCTGCGTTTCGGTGGCGATGGTGATGAGCTGAAACGTGGTGGTAAACCGCCGGTCAATCACGTCAATATTGTCGCGCAGCAGGCGCTGCCGGTAACGCTCAACGAACAGGGCGAAGGCTCGGTTACACTGCCGATTGGCGATTTTAACGGTGAATTGCGCGTCATGGCGCAAGCCTGGACGGCAGATGACTTCGGTAGCAACGAAAGCAAAGTGATAGTTGCCGCACCGGTGATTGCTGAACTGAACATGCCGCGCTTTATGGCGAGTGGCGATACCTCGCGTCTGACGCTGGATATCACTAATCTTACCGATAAACCGCAAAAACTGAACGTTGCCCTGACCGCCAGTGGTTTGCTTGAACTGGTCAGCGATTCACCCGCAGCCGTTGAATTAGCGCCAGGTGTGCGTACTACGCTGTTTATCCCGGTGCGAGCATTGCCGGGTTATGGCGATGGAGAAATTCAGGCCACCATTAGCGGGTTAGCGTTACCGGGTGAAACCGTTGCCGATCAGCATAAGCAGTGGAAAATCGGCGTCCGTCCAGCGTTCCCGGCACAAACGGTTAATTACGGTACGGCGTTGCAGCCTGGTGAGACATGGGCGATTCCGGCGGATGGATTGCAAAACTTCTCGCCTGTTACGCTGGAAGGGCAATTGTTGTTGAGCGGCAAACCACCGCTGAACATCGCACGTTATATCAAAGAGTTAAAAGCGTATCCGTACGGCTGTCTTGAGCAAACCGCCAGCGGCCTGTTCCCGTCACTTTATACCAACGCAGCCCAACTGCAGGCGTTGGGCATCAAAGGCGACAGTGATGAGAAACGCCGTGCATCGGTCGATATCGGCATTTCCCGTTTGCTGCAAATGCAACGTGATAACGGCGGCTTTGCGCTGTGGGATAAAAACGGTGACGAAGAGTACTGGCTGACGGCTTACGTGATGGATTTCCTGGTCCGCGCAGGCGAACAGGGTTACAGCGTGCCGACAGACGTCATTAACCGGGGTAATGAGCGTCTGCTGCGCTATTTACAAGATCCAGGCATGATGTCGATCCCGTACGCGGATAATCTCAAAGCCAGTAAATTCGCCGTACAGTCTTACGCTGCGCTGGTGCTGGCCCGTCAGCAAAAAGCACCACTGGGTGCGCTGCGTGAAATCTGGGAGCATCGTGCAGATGCTGCGTCTGGATTACCGCTGCTGCAACTTGGCGTTGCGCTGAAAACCATGGGTGATGCGACGCGTGGTGAAGAAGCGATTGCGCTGGCGCTGAAAACGCCGAGAAATAGTGATGAGCGGATATGGCTGGGTGATTACGGTAGTCCACTGCGCGACAACGCGTTGATGCTCTCCTTGCTGGAAGAAAATAAACTGCTACCCGATGAGCAGTACACTTTGCTGAACACACTTTCGCAGCAGGCGTTTGGTGAACGCTGGCTATCGACGCAGGAAAGTAACGCGTTGTTCCTGGCTGCCCGTACGATTCAGGATTTACCGGGTAAATGGCAGGCGCAAACCTCTTTCTCAGCTGAGCCGCTGACAGGCGAGAAAGCGCAAAACAGCAATCTGAATAGCGATCAACTTGCTACCTTGCAGGTGACCAACAGTGGCGATCAGCCGTTATGGCTGCGTGTGGATGCCAGCGGTTATCCGCAATCCGCACCTTTACCGGCGAACAATGTGCTGCAAATCGAGCGTCATATTCTTGGTACTGATGGTAAGAGCAAATCGCTGGACTCGTTACGTAGCGGCGATCTGGTGCTGGTCTGGTTGCAGGTAAAAGCCAGTAACAGCGTGCCGGATGCGTTAGTCGTGGATCTGCTGCCTGCGGGTCTGGAACTGGAAAACCAGAATCTGGCGAACGGTAGCGCCAGCCTGGAGCAAAGTGGTGGCGAAGTGCAGAACTTACTGAACCAGATGCAGCAGGCGAGTACTAAGCACATTGAGTTCCGTGACGATCGCTTTGTGGCGGCGGTTGCCGTTGATGAATACCAACCGGTAACGCTGGTGTATCTGGCGCGGGCGGTGACGCCGGGAACGTATCAGGTACCGCAACCGATGGTGGAATCAATGTATGTTCCCCAATGGCGGGCGACCGGCGCGGCTGAAGATTTGCTGATTGTCAGACCGTAAATGCCTCGCTTGTTAACCAAACGCGGCTGCTGGATAACGCTGGCAGCTGCGCCATTTCTCCTTTTTCTTGCAGCGTGGGGAGCAGATAAACTCTGGCCTCTACCGCTGCATGAAGTCAATCCCGCACGAGTGGTCGTGGCGCAGGATGGTACGCCGCTCTGGCGCTTCGCCGATGCTGACGGCATCTGGCGTTATCCGGTAACAATCGAAGATGTTTCTCCACGTTACCTTGAAGCGCTGATCAATTATGAAGATCGCTGGTTCTGGAAGCATCCGGGGGTGAATCCATTCTCGGTGGCGCGCGCAGCATGGCAAGATCTCACTTCGGGACGGGTTATTTCCGGTGGCAGCACGCTCACTATGCAGGTTGCTCGTCTGCTTGATCCTCACCCCAAAACATTTGGCGGCAAAATTCGCCAGCTCTGGCGCGCGTTGCAACTGGAATGGCATCTGTCTAAGCGTGAAATTCTGACCTTGTATCTTAACCGCGCTCCGTTTGGCGGTACGTTGCAGGGGATCGGTGCGGCAAGTTGGGCTTATCTCGGAAAGTCGCCTGCGAATTTAAGCTATTCCGAGGCGGCAATGCTGGCGGTGTTACCGCAAGCGCCCAGCCGACTGCGCCCGGATCGTTGGCCGGAGCGTGCCGAAGCCGCGCGTAATAAAGTGCTCGAACGGATGGCCGTGCAAGGTGTGTGGTCCCGTGAGCAGGTAAAAGAGTCAAGGGAAGAACCCATCTGGCTGGCACCCCGACAAATGCCGCAACTTGCACCGCTGTTTTCGCGCATGATGCTCGGTAAAAGCAAAAGCGACAAAATCGTTACTACGCTGGATGCCGGTCTTCAACGACGTCTGGAAGAACTGGCGCAAAACTGGAAAGGACGTTTACCACCGCGCAGCTCACTGGCGATGATCGTGGTTGATCATACCGATATGCGTGTTCGCGGCTGGGTGGGATCGGTAGATCTCAACGATGATTCACGCTTTGGTCATGTTGATATGGTCAATGCGATCCGATCGCCAGGATCGGTGCTCAAACCGTTTGTTTATGGTCTGGCGCTGGATGAAGGCTTGATCCACCCGGCATCACTGCTGCAAGACGTCCCCCGGCGCACCGGTGATTATCGACCAGGTAACTTTGATAGCGGTTTTCATGGCCCGATCAGCATGAGCGAGGCGCTGGTGCGCTCGCTGAATTTACCTGCTGTGCAGGTGCTGGAAGCCTATGGACCGAAACGGTTTGCGGCAAAATTACGCAATGTTGGATTGCCGTTGTATCTGCCCAACGGCGCTGCGCCCAATCTTTCGCTCATTCTCGGCGGTGCTGGTGCAAAACTGGAAGATATGGCGGCAGCGTATACCGCGTTTGCTCGCCACGGCAAGGCAGGCAAATTGCGCTTACAGCCTGACGATCCGCTGCTTGAACGGCCTTTAATGTCGTCGGGGGCTGCGTGGATCATTCGCCGGATTATGGCTGATGAAGCGCAACCCTTGCCGGATGGTGCCTTGCCGCGCGTCGCTCCACTGGCATGGAAAACGGGCACCAGCTATGGCTATCGTGACGCCTGGGCGATTGGGGTTAATGCTCGCTATGTCATTGGGATCTGGACTGGCAGACCGGATGGCACGCCGGTTGTTGGTCAGTTTGGCTTTGCCAGTGCTGTACCGCTGTTGAATCAGGTTAATAATATTTTACTGTCGCGCAGTGCGAATCTGCCGGAAGACCCGCGCCCGAACTCAGTCACTCGTGGCGTTATTTGCTGGCCGGGCGGACAGTCTTTGCCGGAAGGTGACGGTAACTGTCGCCGCCGCCTGGCAACCTGGCTGCTGGACGGGAGTCAGCCGCCAACTCTATTACTGCCGGAGCAGGAAGGCATTAATGGCATTCGTTTCCCCATCTGGCTGGATGAAAATGGCAAACGTGTTGCCGCTGATTGCCCGCAAGCGCGACAAGAAATGATAAATGTCTGGCCGCTACCGCTGGAACCCTGGTTGCCCGCATCAGAACGTCGCGCTGTGCGCTTACCACCGGCCTCGACAATTTGCCCGCCATACGGTCACGATGCCCAGCTCCCGCTGCAGCTGACAGGCGTTCGCGATGGCGAGATTATTAAACGTTTACCGGGCGCAGCGGAAGCGACTTTGCCGTTGCAATCAAGTGGAGGGGCAGGTGAACGCTGGTGGTTTCTGAACGGCGAACCGTTAACTGAACGCGGGCGCAACGTGACCCTGCATTTGACGGATAAAGGTGATTATCAATTGCTGGTGATGGATGACGTAGGGCAAATCGCGACAGTGAAATTTGTCATGCAATAGTCTGTTTTGTCCCTGATTGTTGCTTAAACTAGGTTTATTTTAAAAAAATGTTACCTTCATCAATAGTCAACGGCCCTGTTGCTCTTTATAATCCGCGCCATCTCGTACGCAGGTACAGACAACAACGAATACTTTACAGAGGTAAAAATGGCTATTGAACGTACTTTTTCCATTATCAAACCGAACGTGGTAGCAAAAAACGTCATTGGTAATATCTTTGCGCGCTTTGAAGCTGCAGGGTTCAAAATTGTCGGCACCAAAATGCTGCACCTGACCGTTGAACAGGCTCGTGGCTTTTATGCTGAACACGATGGAAAACCGTTCTTTGATGGTCTGGTTGAATTCATGACCTCTGGCCCGATCGTGGTTTCCGTGCTGGAAGGTGAAAACGCCGTTCAGCGTCACCGCGATCTGCTGGGCGCGACCAATCCGGCAAACGCACTGGCCGGTACTCTGCGCGCTGATTACGCTGACAGCCTGACCGAAAATGGTACCCACGGTTCTGATTCCGTCGAATCTGCCGCTCGCGAAATCGCTTATTTCTTCGGCGAAGGCGAAGTGTGCCCGCGCACCCGTTAATAATTTCGTAAATGCCGCGTGCAAACGTGGCATCCGTGCGCCAGAATTTGTACAATGCAGCGCCCCCGGACGAGCAGCCGCTCACCGGGGCGTTTCTTTTTTCAACCCTCCAGGGGCCATAACGTGTAATAACGAGGCCGGAATAGCATATGTCTGAACAATTAGTCACACCTGAAAACGTCACCACCAAAGATGGAAAAATCAACCTGCTGGATCTCAATCGTCAGCAGATGCGGGAGTTTTTTAAAGATTTAGGTGAAAAACCCTTCCGCGCCGATCAGGTGATGAAGTGGATGTATCACTATTGCTGCGACAACTTTGATGAGATGACTGACATCAACAAAGTGTTGCGCGGCAAACTGAAAGAGGTGGCGGAGATCCGCGCACCGGAAGTGGTTGAAGAACAGCGTTCATCTGACGGCACCATTAAATGGGCGATTGCCGTGGGTGACCAGCGTGTCGAAACGGTGTACATCCCGGAAGACGACCGCGCTACGCTCTGCGTCTCTTCGCAGGTGGGGTGTGCGCTGGAGTGTAAATTCTGTTCCACCGCCCAGCAGGGCTTTAACCGCAACCTGCGGGTATCGGAAATTATTGGCCAGGTGTGGCGTGCGGCGAAAATCGTCGGCGCAGCAAAAGTCACCGGTCAGCGTCCGATCACTAACGTAGTGATGATGGGCATGGGCGAGCCGCTGCTCAACCTGAACAACGTCGTTCCGGCGATGGAAATCATGCTTGATGATTTCGGTTTTGGTCTGTCTAAACGTCGCGTGACGCTTTCCACTTCCGGTGTAGTTCCGGCGCTGGATAAACTGGGCGATATGATCGATGTTGCGCTGGCAATTTCCCTGCACGCGCCGAACGACGAAATTCGTGACGAAATTGTGCCGATCAACAAAAAGTACAATATCGAAACGTTCCTTGCTGCGGTGCGCCGTTATCTGGAGAAATCCAACGCCAATCAGGGCCGAGTCACTATTGAATACGTGATGCTTGACCACGTTAACGACGGCACTGAACACGCGCACCAACTGGCGGAACTGCTGAAAGATACGCCGTGTAAGATCAACCTGATCCCGTGGAACCCGTTCCCGGGCGCACCGTATGGACGCAGTTCGAACAGCCGTATCGACCGTTTCTCAAAAGTGCTGATGAGCTACGGTTTCACCACTATTGTGCGTAAAACGCGTGGTGATGATATCGATGCTGCCTGTGGTCAGTTGGCGGGCGATGTTATCGACCGTACGAAACGTACCCTGCGTAAACGGATGCAGGGTGAAGCCATCGACATTAAAGCGGTCTGATAGCCATTACGCCACGGTTACTTTATGTACCGTGGCGTAATGTTTTATGAATGAAGTATTAAGTTGCAATTGTCTGGTCAATATTAACGGTGCGTTTTTGCTGACTTTAAGGCAGTATGTAACGATGCAACAGTAAGTTAGCCTTAGTGAATGTGGGCTTTGTCACGAGCACACAGACGGTCTTATACTGTATGATAACGGTTAACTTAACGGATGTTTCGCGGTGTGGGTGAGCATGATGGTTCACCGGCATCTCAATTCTCATTTAAACGTACCTGCAGCGAATGAATACTGAAGCCACGCACGACCAAAATGAAGCACTTACTACCGGCGCTCGCCTGCGTAATGCTCGCGAACAACTAGGACTTAGTCAGCAGGCCGTTGCCGAGCGACTTTGCCTGAAGGTTTCCACGGTACGCGACATTGAAGAAGATAAGGCACCCGCCGATCTTGCTTCAACATTCCTGCGCGGATATATCCGCTCTTATGCGCGTCTGGTACATATTCCAGAAGAAGAACTGCTGCCAGGGCTGGAAAAGCAGGCTCCACTACGGGCTGCAAAAGTTGCGCCGATGCAGAGTTTTTCCCTCGGTAAACGCCGCAAAAAACGCGACGGCTGGCTGATGACCTTCACCTGGCTGGTGTTGTTTGTGGTTATCGGCCTGAGCGGTGCCTGGTGGTGGCAAGACCACAAAGCTCAGCAGGAAGAGATCACCACTATGGCCGATCAATCTTCGGCGGAACTGAGCAGTAATAGCGAGCAGGGGCAGAGTGTTCCGTTAAATACGTCGACAACTACAGACCCGGCTACAACGTCCACGCCGCCAGCGTCTGTGGATACTACCGCAACCAACACGCAAACACCTGCCGTAACTGCGCCAGCACCAGCTGTTGATCCGCAACAGAATGCGGTTGTTTCGCCTTCGCAGGCAAATGTTGATACCGCCGCGACCCCGGCACCAACGGCAGCAACAACGCCAGATGGTGCTGCGCCGTTGCCAACCGATCAGGCTGGCGTGACCACGCCGGTGGCTGATCCGAATGCGCTGGTGATGAACTTTACTGCCGATTGCTGGCTGGAGGTCACTGATGCTACCGGTAAAAAATTGTTTAGCGGTATGCAGCGTAAAGACGGTAATTTGAACTTAACCGGCCAGGCACCGTACAAACTGAAAATTGGTGCGCCAGCCGCAGTACAGATCCAGTATCAAGGGAAACCTGTCGATCTGAGTCGTTTTATCAGAACTAACCAGGTTGCGCGTCTGACCCTCAATGCCGAACAATCACCGGCGCAGTAACAGACGGGTAACGCGGGAGATTTTTCATGCATAACCAGGCTCCAATTCAACGTAGAAAATCAACACGTATTTACGTTGGGAATGTGCCGATTGGCGATGGTGCTCCCATCGCCGTACAGTCCATGACCAATACGCGTACGACAGACGTCGAAGCAACGGTCAATCAAATCAAGGCGCTGGAACGCGTTGGCGCTGATATCGTCCGTGTATCTGTACCGACGATGGACGCGGCAGAAGCGTTCAAACTCATCAAACAGCAGGTTAACGTGCCGCTGGTGGCTGACATCCACTTCGACTATCGCATTGCGCTGAAAGTAGCGGAATACGGCGTCGATTGTCTGCGTATTAATCCTGGCAATATCGGTAATGAAGAGCGTATTCGCATGGTGGTTGACTGTGCGCGCGATAAAAACATTCCGATCCGTATTGGCGTTAACGCCGGATCGCTGGAAAAAGATCTGCAAGAAAAGTATGGCGAACCGACGCCGCAGGCGTTGCTGGAATCCGCCATGCGTCATGTTGATCATCTCGATCGCCTGAACTTCGATCAGTTCAAAGTCAGCGTGAAAGCGTCTGACGTCTTCCTCGCTGTTGAGTCTTATCGTTTGCTGGCAAAACAAATCGATCAGCCGCTGCATCTGGGGATCACCGAAGCGGGTGGCGCGCGCAGCGGGGCAGTAAAATCCGCCATTGGTTTAGGTTTGCTGCTGTCTGAAGGCATCGGCGACACGCTGCGCGTATCACTGGCGGCCGATCCGGTCGAAGAGATCAAAGTCGGTTTCGATATTTTGAAATCGCTTCGTATCCGTTCGCGAGGTATCAACTTCATCGCCTGTCCGACCTGTTCGCGTCAGGAGTTTGATGTTATCGGTACGGTTAACGCGCTGGAGCAACGCCTGGAAGATATCATCACTCCGATGGACGTTTCGATTATCGGCTGCGTGGTGAATGGCCCGGGTGAGGCGCTGGTTTCTACACTCGGCGTCACCGGCGGCAACAAGAAAAGCGGCCTCTATGAAGATGGCGTGCGCAAAGACCGTCTGGACAACAACGATATGATCGACCAGCTGGAAGCACGCATTCGTGCGAAAGCCAGTCAGCTGGACGAAGCGCGTCGAATTGACGTTCAGCAGGTCGAAAAATAATAACGTGATGGGAAGCGCCTCGCTTCCCGTGTATGATTGAACCCGCATGGCTCCCCAAACATTGAGGGAAGCGTTGAGGGTTCATTTTTATATTCAGAAAGAGAATAAACGTGGCAAAAAACATTCAAGCCATTCGCGGCATGAACGATTACCTGCCTGGCGAAACGGCCATCTGGCAGCGCATTGAAGGCACACTGAAAAACGTGCTCGGCAGCTACGGTTACAGTGAAATCCGCTTGCCGATTGTAGAGCAGACCCCGCTATTCAAACGTGCGATTGGTGAAGTCACCGACGTGGTTGAAAAAGAGATGTACACCTTTGAGGATCGCAATGGCGACAGCCTGACTCTGCGCCCTGAAGGGACGGCGGGCTGTGTACGCGCCGGCATCGAGCATGGTCTTCTGTACAATCAGGAACAGCGTCTGTGGTATATCGGGCCGATGTTCCGTCACGAGCGTCCGCAGAAAGGGCGTTATCGTCAGTTCCATCAGTTGGGCTGCGAAGTTTTCGGTCTGCAAGGTCCGGATATCGACGCTGAACTGATTATGCTCACCGCCCGCTGGTGGCGCGCGCTGGGTATTTCCGAGCACGTAACTCTTGAGCTGAATTCTATCGGTTCGCTGGAAGCACGCGCCAATTACCGCGATGCGCTGGTGGCATTCCTTGAGCAGCATAAAGAAAAGCTGGACGAAGACTGCAAACGCCGCATGTACACTAACCCGCTGCGCGTGCTGGATTCAAAAAATCCGGAAGTGCAGGCGCTTCTCAACGACGCTCCGGCATTAGGTGATTATCTGGACGAGGAATCTCGTGAGCACTTTGCTGGTCTGTGCAAACTGCTTGAGAGCGCGGGGATCGCTTACACCGTAAACCAGCGTCTGGTGCGTGGTCTGGATTACTACAACCGTACCGTTTTCGAGTGGGTGACTAACAGTCTCGGCTCCCAGGGCACCGTGTGTGCAGGCGGTCGTTATGACGGTCTTGTGGAACAACTGGGCGGTCGTGCAACACCGGCTGTCGGTTTTGCGATGGGCCTCGAACGTCTTGTATTGTTAGTACAGGCCGTTAATCCGGAATTTAAAGCCGATCCTGTTGTCGATATATACTTGGTGGCTTCAGGTGCTGATACACAATCTGCGGCTATGGCATTAGCTGAGCGTCTGCGTGATGAATTACCGGGCGTGAAATTGATGACCAACCACGGCGGCGGCAACTTTAAGAAACAGTTTGCCCGTGCTGATAAATGGGGTGCCCGCGTTGCTGTGGTGCTGGGTGAGTCTGAAGTGGCTAACGGCACAGCAGTAGTGAAGGATTTGCGCTCTGGTGAGCAAACGGCAGTTGCGCAGGATAGCGTAGCCGCGCATTTGCGCACGTTACTGGGTTAAGGAAGGAGAAGGACAGCGTGGAAATTTACGAGAACGAAAACGACCAGGTAGAAGCGGTTAAACGCTTTTTTGCTGAAAATGGCAAAGCACTGGCTGTTGGGGTGATTTTGGGCGTTGGCGCACTGATTGGCTGGCGCTACTGGAACAGCCATCAGGTTGATTCTGCACGCTCCGCTTCTCTTGCCTATCAAAATGCGGTTACCGCAGTGAGCGAAGGCAAACCGGATAGCATCCCGGCGGCGGAAAAATTTGCTGCTGAAAATAAAAATACTTATGGTGCGCTGGCTTCTTTGGAACTTGCGCAGCAATTTGTTGACAAAAATGAACTAGAGAAAGCTGCCGCCCAGTTACAACAGGGGCTGGCAGATACGAGCGATGAAAATCTCAAAGCCGTGATAAATCTGCGTCTTGCTCGCGTTCAGGTACAGCTCAAGCAGGCTGATGCCGCGCTGAAAACCCTTGATACCATCAAAGGTGAAGGGTGGGCTGCCATTGTTGCCGACCTGCGTGGTGAAGCATTGCTGAGCAAAGGTGATAAGCAAGGTGCGCGTAGTGCATGGGAGGCAGGCGTTAAAAGCGATGTTACCCCTGCACTGAGCGAAATGATGCAGATGAAAATTAATAATTTGTCCATCTGAGAGGGACCCGATGCAATTGCGTAAATTACTGCTGCCAGGACTGCTTTCCGTTACTCTTTTAAGCGGCTGTTCGCTGTTTAACAGCGAAGAAGATGTGGTAAAGATGTCCCCATTGCCGACCGTTGAAAACCAGTTTACGCCGACCACGGTATGGAGCACCTCTGTTGGTAGCGGCATTGGCAACTTCTATTCTAATCTTCATCCGGCACTGGCGGACAACGTTGTCTATGCAGCGGACCGCGCTGGTTTAGTAAAAGCGCTGAATGCGGATGATGGCAAAGAAATCTGGTCTGTCAGCCTGGCCGAGAAAGATGGCTGGTTCTCTAAAGAGCCTGCATTACTTTCTGGCGGTGTGACCGTGTCTGGTGGACATGTCTACATTGGCAGCGAAAAGGCGCAGGTTTACGCGCTGAATACCAGCGATGGTACTGTGGCATGGCAAACTAAAGTCGCGGGTGAAGCACTTTCGCGCCCGGTGGTCAGCGACGGTCTGGTGTTAATCCACACCAGTAACGGTCAGTTACAAGCGCTGAACGAAGCTGACGGCGCTGTCAAATGGACAGTTAACCTCGATATGCCTTCGCTCTCTTTGCGTGGCGAGTCTGCGCCGGCAACGGCTTTTGGTGCGGCCGTCGTGGGGGGCGATAATGGTCGCGTCAGCGCAGTGCTGATGGAACAGGGCCAGATGATTTGGCAGCAGCGTATTTCCCAGGCGACCGGTTCTACCGAAATTGACCGTCTGAGCGATGTTGACACGACTCCCGTCGTTGTTAACGGCGTTGTTTTCGCGCTGGCCTATAATGGTAACCTGACGGCGCTTGATCTGCGCAGTGGTCAGATTATGTGGAAACGCGAACTGGGTTCGGTGAATGATTTCATCGTCGACGGCAATCGCATCTATCTGGTCGATCAAAATGACCGGGTGATGGCGTTGACCATTGATGGCGGCGTTACGCTGTGGACACAAAGCGATCTGCTGCATCGCCTGCTGACTTCTCCGGTGCTGTATAATGGCAACCTGGTGGTCGGTGACAGTGAAGGTTATTTGCACTGGATTAACGTCGAAGATGGTCGTTTCGTTGCCCAGCAAAAAGTTGATAGTTCCGGTTTCCAGACTGAACCGGTTGCCGCTGACGGCAAACTGCTGATCCAGGCAAAAGACGGAACCGTGTACTCTATTACACGTTAATCGTCTCTGTCGTTCACTTTGAAAACGGCTCCTGGACAGGGGCCGTTTTCCTGTTTTTAACAACGACGCGAATATAGCGTGCGTTGTCTGATGATTTATAAAAATGAGGCTTTAAACATGGTACCTGTGGTCGCGCTTGTCGGGCGCCCTAACGTAGGAAAATCCACGTTATTTAACCGTCTAACTCGCACCCGAGATGCGCTGGTTGCGGATTTCCCGGGTCTGACTCGTGACCGTAAGTACGGTCGTGCGGAAATTGAAGGCCGTGAGTTTATCTGTATTGATACCGGCGGGATTGATGGCACAGAAGACGGTGTAGAAACCCGCATGGCGGAACAGTCGCTGCTGGCGATTGAAGAAGCGGACGTCGTACTGTTTATGGTCGATGCGCGCGCGGGCCTGATGCCGGCAGATGAAGCTATTGCCAAGCACCTGCGCTCCCGAGAAAAACCTACCTTCCTGGTGGCAAACAAAACTGATGGTTTAGATCCAGACCAGGCAGTCGTTGATTTCTATTCGCTCGGTTTAGGCGAAATCTACCCAATTGCCGCTTCTCATGGGCGTGGCGTATTAAGTCTGCTGGAGCACGTGCTGCTGCCGTGGATGGAAGATCTCGCGCCGCAAGAAGAAGTGGACGAAGACGCAGAATACTGGGCGCAATTTGAAGCGCAAGAGAACGGCGAAGAAGAAGAGGAAGACGACTTCGACCCGCAAAGCCTGCCGATCAAACTGGCGATTGTTGGTCGTCCGAACGTTGGTAAGTCTACGCTCACTAACCGTATTCTCGGTGAAGAACGCGTTGTGGTTTACGACATGCCAGGCACGACGCGTGACAGCATCTACATTCCAATGGAACGTGACGGACGTGAGTATGTGCTCATTGACACCGCTGGCGTACGTAAACGCGGAAAAATCACCGATGCAGTAGAAAAATTCTCCGTAATCAAAACGTTGCAGGCGATTGAAGATGCCAACGTGGTGATGCTGGTGATTGATGCGCGCGAAGGTATTTCCGATCAGGATCTCTCCCTGCTGGGCTTTATTCTCAATAGTGGGCGCTCACTTGTCATTGTTGTGAACAAGTGGGATGGCCTGAGCCAGGAAGTGAAAGAGCAGGTAAAAGAGACGCTGGACTTCCGTCTGGGCTTTATCGACTTCGCTCGCGTACATTTTATCTCTGCATTGCACGGTAGCGGTGTTGGTAACCTGTTTGAATCTGTGCGTGAAGCTTATGACAGTTCCACCCGTCGTGTGGGAACGTCTATGCTGACACGTATTATGACCATGGCAGTTGAAGATCACCAGCCGCCGCTGGTACGTGGTCGTCGTGTGAAGCTGAAGTATGCTCACGCAGGTGGCTATAACCCGCCGATTGTGGTGATTCACGGTAACCAGGTAAAAGACCTGCCGGATTCCTACAAGCGTTATCTGATGAACTATTTCCGCAAGTCTCTGGATGTGATGGGGACGCCGATTCGTATTCAGTTCAAAGAAGGGGAAAACCCGTATGCGAATAAGCGTAACACCCTGACGCCGACCCAGATGCGCAAGCGTAAGCGCCTGATGAAGCATATCAAGAAAAGTAAGTAATTACTTATCTGGTTTCCCTTTCCATATGGAGAGGGAAACCCATAAAAATGTGAGGATCATTTATGGAACTCAGCTGCCCAATCTGCCAAAACCCTCTCGAACGTAATGGCGAGGCTACTCACTGCGCAACGTGTAACAAAGATTTCATAGTCCAGGCTCTTTGTCCTGACTGCCACCAACCGTTGCAGGTATTAAAAGCGTGTGGTGCGGTGGATTATTTCTGCCTGCATGGTCACGGTTTAATTTCTAAAACCCGTATTGAATTTGTCATTGTTTAATATCACTGGAATATATGATTTCATATTATATATTCCTAATATAAATATTATAATCTCTTTCCTATTAGATTAACGACTAATTAAAAATGTGTAAAGTCACATTCTTATAATTTTAAGACTATATTTAGCACTTATGACGTGCAGTTCCTGTGCTATCTGGAATACAATATTAGACATTATTTCAGAATTAAATTTTCACAGGAAAAAACATGCTGCGATGGATTCGCTATATAACGCTAATCGTTATTTCTGGTGCTGCTTATGCGGCACCGGAGATAAATATTAAGCAAAGCGAATCTTCATTACCTGATCTGGCAAGCGAAACGGCTCAACAAGAGGAACAAAGTAACAAAGGCAAATCTTTCAAGGAACGTGGTGCCAATTACGTTACCGAGTCCGCCCAGCAGGGCTTCGAGAACCTGACTCCAGAAGCTCTTGAATCCCAGGCGAGAAGCTATCTGCAAGGGCAAATCACATCATCTGCACAGTCTTATATCGAAGGTGCGCTTTCTCCTTATGGTAAAGTTCGCTCTAACCTTTCCATCGGTCAGGGTGGCGATCTGGACGGCAGTTCAATCGACTATTTTGTCCCCTGGTATGACAATCAGAGCACAGTCTATTTCAGTCAGTTTTCTGCGCAACGAAAAGAAGAACGCACGATAGGTAATATAGGTTTAGGTGTAAGACATAATTTTGATAAATGGCTTCTGGGGGGGAATATATTTTATGATTATGATTTCACCCGCGGACATCGCCGTTTAGGTTTGGGAACAGAAGCCTGGACGGATTATTTAAAATTTTCTGGTAACTATTATCATCCGCTTTCAGAGTGGAAAGATTCAAAAGATTTTGATTTCTATTTAGAACGCCCCGCACGTGGCTGGGATGTCCGGGCGGAAGCCTGGCTTCCTTCTTATCCTCAGTTGGGGAGCAAAATTGTTTTCGAGCAATATTATGGTGACGAAGTGGCGCTCTTCGGCACCGATAATTTAGAAAAAGATCCCTATGCAGTGACGCTTGGCGTGAACTATCAACCCGTTCCGTTACTGACTGTCGGGACGGATTATAAAGCAGGTACCGGAGATAACAGTGATCTTAGCGTTAACGCCACGATTAACTATCAGTTCGGTGTTCCGCTAAAAGATCAACTGAATAGCGATAACGTCAAAGCAGCTCACTCGCTGATGGGCAGCCGCCATGACTTTGTTGAGCGCAATAATTTTATTGTTCTGGAATATAAAGAAAAAGATCCTCTCGACGTTACGTTGTGGCTTAAGGCTGACGCCACCAATGAACACCCGGATTGTGTCATCAAGGACACCCCCGAAGCTGCGGTAGGGCTGGAAAAATGTAAGTGGACAATCAATGCGCTAATCAACCATCACTATAAGATTGTCGTCGCCTCGTGGCAGGCGAAAAACAACGCTGCGCGTACGCTGGTGATGCCGGTTATCAAAGAAAATACCATCACGGAAGGGAACAACAACCACTGGAATCTGGTGCTGCCAGCCTGGCAGTACAGCTCTGATCCCGCCGAACAGGAAAAACTCAATACCTGGCGCGTGCGTCTGGCGCTGGAAGATGAAAAAGGCAACCGGCAAAACTCCGGCGTGGTGGAAATCACCGTTCAGCAGGATCGCAAAATTGAACTGATCGTCAACAACATTGCGGATGTGCCGGATGAAAACAATCACAGTCATGAAGCCAGCGCTCAGGCGGATGGCGTCGATGGCGTGGTGATGGATCTCGATGTTACCGATAGCTTTGGTGATGACACCGACCGTAACGGTAATGCGCTGCCAGAAAATGGCCTGAGTCCGCAGCTTTACGATGCTCAGGATAAAAAAGTCACCCTCACCAATAAAGCCTGCTCGACCGATAACCCGTGCGTCTTTATCGCGAAGCAAGATAAAGAGAAAGGAACCGTCACCCTCTCCAGTACTTTGCCCGGCACCTTCCGCTGGAAAGCAAAGGCCGCGCCGTATGACGATAGTAACTATGTCGATGTGACTTTCCTCGGGGCGGGGGGCAATGACGTTAATGCCTTTATCTACCGTGTATCTGCGACTAAACCTGTCAACCTTATTGATAACGACAAAGAACATTTGCCGGTGGATAACGCCTACCGTTTTGTCTTATGGCGTGATGCCAACAAAGATGGCGTTTTCCAGCAGTCGGAAAAACTGACGGAAGAAGAAATGGCGCAATACGGCTATCAGTGGGAATTTACCGGGCACAGCGTCAATGGCTACACCGGTGCGCAATCGAATACCAGTAATGAAGATATTGTCATCCCTGCCACTAACGAGGAAGCGGTACAGAAATTTGGTGCCCAAAAAGAGGATGGCGTGCAGGGGTATGGATTACGTGTGGTTTACAGCAAGCACTAGATCGGCGTAATGGCCGATCGGCCAGCCGCTGGAAATTAATCAAGGAGAGAGTTGAATGAAACACTATTTAAAGCGACCGATGACTAAAGTCGCGCTGGCGCTGGCTTTAGCGGGATACTGTGCAGTGCCTGCTGCTATGGCAGAAGGGCAGGGCAACCTTAGGGCGGGTCAGTGGCAATCAGAGACAGAAACTACCGGAACGATTCAGGGTACAGTGCCGTGGATCACTCGTAGCGCGACGGAAATCACCGATGCTGATAAATCTCATGTGTCCATTACCGTTGATCGTGGCGGACGTTCTGCTTCAACCGATGGCGAGAAGCAATTTCATATTGGTGACAAGTTAACTGCAAACTGGGCCATTGGCGATACCCAAGGCGATCTTGACGACAACAACACTGCAACCAAAGCGACGCTGCAATGGATGAGCTATAGCGACCAGGCGGGGGGTGATCCGAAAGAGATCGGTACAACGGGCAGTGACACCTATACCATTGCCGCAGCGGATGCCGATCGCTACATCGGTTTGAAAATTATCCCGACCACCACGACCGGTGATCCTAACGTTGCAGAACAACTGATCCTGTTAGACCTCTCCACCAACGCGGGCGGTGGTTCTGACAGCGATGATATTCCGGAAGGTCCGGTATTTGACGATGCGGTTAAAGTTGTCATTCACGAGCAGGGTGTTAACACAAACCTGCTGGGCAAAGAAACCAAACTCAAAACCAATACCACCTATCAGGTCATGCTGTGGAAAGATAAAAACAACAACGGCTCCTACGATACGGGTGAAGAAGTTACCAACGATTACAACTACCGCTGGCGCTTTACCGGTACCAGCCTGCAACTGCATACCAACGGCGGGCTTGTCAACCCGAGCCATAACAACAGCGACCTGGTTATCCCGGTTACCAACGCCGAAGCGAAAACTGCGTTCGACTACAGCGAAGATGGCCTCACCCTTGGCGCGGATGGTGTTCAGGGCTACGGTTTGTCCATCGATTACCAGAGAAAATAATCTTTACCAGCACCATTCCCGCAAGGGAATGGTCAGATTGATGACAAAGGCAAAACTGCCTGATGTGCTTCGCTTATCAGGCCTACATGGTTCCTACAATGTATTGAATTTGCACGATTTTGTAGGTCGGACAAGGCGTTAACGCCGCATCCGGCATGAATAACGCGCACTTTGTCAACAATCTGGTCATTTCAGCAAGGGAATGGTGCTTCTCCGCACACTTTGCTTAGCCAGCGTTAAGCAAAGTGGGTTGAAGTGAAAAAATAACTTTAAACGGGCAGGTTTCAATCATGGACGGGACTTTGAAACTGATAAAAGCGATAACGGCGGTTTTTCTGCTCTTCCTCTCTTTTCAGGTTGGGGCAGTATTAAAAGGTGGCCAGTGGCAACAAACTGGCATCTCGACCGACGCAATCAATGGCACAGTGCCCGGGGCAGAGAGCGCCAGCGTACCCGTTTATCAGGGAAGCGTTCAGCTTGATCCGAGCAAAACCTACGACATTCAGGCATCTGTAAAACCCAGCGCATTCAGTGTTGATGACACAGCGGCGAGAATGATTCTGGTTAACCCTCACGATCCTGAAGGCGATCTTTTTTCTAATCCCCCCGTGCTAGGCTGGCAAAACCAGACGCCTCCTGCTGTATCTCTTGTGTGGGCGGATGCCGCGACGCCAGATACGCCGCTCAGCCCACAACCGCGCCCGGACCGCTCTTTCTGCGCGCAGAATCTGGCAGGGCGTTCTTTGGTGGCGTGGCCGCGAATCAATGAGCAGGAAGCGCTACCTTTACTCTACCTCTACACGTTAACTGGTGTGCCTAATCAGGGGACAGTGCCGTTGGCTGAACATAAAGTGACGCTGAATATTGCTCCCGCCCAGGGCGACCTGGTGACAATTAGCGCCAGTGGCTATGACGATACGTTACAAGCGGCAAAGACTACTGTCGATGGTTCAATCACCTTAACCGTAACCACCCAAGATTGTGAAGGTAATATTGCGGGCAATATCCCTTTTGTTATCAAACGAAAAGATGCTGAAAACCGCCAGGGAGTGGTGAATAACACCTCACCTGTCAATCTTGATACCACTGAACTCACCACCACAGCAACGGAGTATCGGGGCACGACTAATGCTGATGGCGCAGCTACCGTCACGGTGACGCAGCCCAATGGTCCAGGTGTCAAAACGCCGCTGGTGGTCAGCCTTTCTGGCATCTCGCAAACCAGTGAAACGGCGGTGATATTTACTGTACTCACCAGCCCGGATGCCCCGCAGGCCAATATGTGGGGCCATATGGCGGAAACCCTGACGGCCATGAATTACACCTTTAGTCGTCCGAAATTGGCGGCGGAAGTTGATAACGAAGATGGCAGCGTGAATGATCACGGTGAAACCTGGTCGACCTTCACCTGGAGTGGCGCAGATAACCACTGCGATATTTTGCCTGGCATGCGCCAGTTTGGCGCGCTGGCTACGGTGATCCCTAACTCTATTCAGGAGACCGCCGGTTGGCCGATGCAGGGTGATTATTACTGGTCATCTCTGGCAGGAAGTACCGGGCAGCACCACGCGGCTGATGTGTCTAACCGCAGCGAAGCGCAAAAACCAGACAGTACAAAGTATATCGTGAGCTGTGTGGATAAAGCAGAACCCGATGTTGAGCCAGAGTTGGTGCTCACGCCCAGTAACTTTGATGAAAGTATAAATGCCGCGAAGGCAGAGGTCGGTGACAGCACTACGATACGCCTGACCATTACCGATAAAAAAAATAACAATCAGCCGCTGGCTTATTACTACTTCTCGCTGCATCTCGATGACGGCGTTAACCGCAAAAATCAAACCGACCCGGCGTGGGAAGCGCATCCGGTACAAATTTCCGGCGGCACCAACCTGCAAAAGGTAGATGATCATAATTATGAGGGAATGACCGACGTCAATGGTCAGGCAACTCTGCTGCTGACGCAGCCTGACGGCGCAGGCGTTAAAACGCATATTACGGCGAAAATGCGCAGTAATTTCACTGCTGAAGATGCCAAAGATGTGGTCTTTACGGTGGTGACCAGTCCGGACAGCGAATATGCGCGGATGTGGGGCCACATGCACGGCATCATTGATGCTGGCAGTTTATATAAACGACCGCTGCTGGCGGCTGAAACCACGCATGAAATAGGCACAGTACGGGAAAATAACGAAGACTGGGCGTTATTCGATCAAAATACCAGTATGCAGGCAGAATGCGGCACGGGGCATATACCGCGTGAGATCTCACTGGAAAGTCTGTATTCGGCTTACCCTGGCAATATCATCGGGACTGAGTATGGCTGGCCAACCGCAGTAAAGGACTATTTAACTGCCGCGGAGCAGACAACGCATTCATCGGTAAACCTCGGAACAGGGAACGTCGACAGTTATAGCGGTTTTAAACAAAACTATCTCTCGTGCTCTGGTAATGAGATGGTGGCGAAGGTTGAAGTGACAACCGATCGTGATACTACCTCGGGCAGCCTGGCACGGGCGAAAGTCGGTGAACAAATCACCATGACGGTGCGCACAGTTAATGCTCTGAATGGCGAGCGGGTGCCGTTCACGGCTTTTACTATTACCAAAGATATCAGTCTTGACCGTGAAGAAAGCGCAACCGGGTTTACCGATCCCAGTAACGGCGCAATAACCCTGAATGGGACGCAGTACGGTACCTCACAATTCTCAATGGTTTACTCCGGTATTACAGACGCACAGGGGCAGGCAACCGTTGTTGTTGAGCAGCCACAAGGCGTTGGCTTAAGAACGCGACTTGTTGTCACGCCTCCTAATTCAGTTTTGCCGAACACTATTAACTATTATGTGATCTTTACCGTTCCCACCAGCCCGGATGTGATGGGAGCGAGAATGTGGGGGCACATGGACGACACGATAACCGTTGACTCCACGACCTTTAATCGCCCGAAATTATTGTTGGAAGTGAGTAATGGCAAAGACTCGCGTGAGGAAAATAACGAAAAATGGGTGATCGTCGCACAGGCCGATATCGAAAACACGTCGGCGGGCGGGTGTGAAACCCGGAAAGTACCGCGTCAAACACAACTGACTGCGTTGTACAATGCGAACAGTAATAACAGGATCCTAACCAATCACGGCTGGCCTACGGTATTTAAAGAGTACTGGAGCAGCACGCCGATTGATAAAGTCCCGCACCTTGCCTCAGTCTGGCTGAATAATGGCAATGTTCAGAATACGGGCAATGATCGGGTATATATGAGTTGCCTGAAGGACGCCAACCCACCTGCCAGCACCATTACGCTGGAAGTCGTGGATCAGGCACAGTGGAATAGCACGCTTAATGCGGCAAAACTGAAAAAAGGCGAAACGTTACAAGTGAAAGTCACGGTGAAAGATACAGCGGGCAACCCTATGCCGGGAATGCCGTTTACCCTGAAACGTGGCGATGGCTATACCCGAAATAATGAAAGACATGTCGCAGGTAGTGACAATATTGTCTCGCCAGTAGTGGTTGATGCAGGAATGTCCGATGAAGCGTCATTGAATGACTCTGCCACCGCATACGCCGCGTTAACCGACGCTGACGGCAGCAAAATTCTGACCATCACTCGCCCGGAGACCCATGGCACCAAAACAGCGATCACTGCAGCGCTCTATTCTGATCCAACGATAAATGCATCGATAGATACCATTTTCACCGTACCCACCAGCCCGGATACAGACAAGGCGAAAATGTGGGGACACATGCCGGAAACGCTGACGGCGGGCGGGCTGACCTTTAAACGTCCGTTACTGTTTGCCGAGCTGGCGGTGACTAAAAAGCGTAAATCCCAGGACGAAGAGAACGAAACCTGGGCGCTGTTTACCGTGGCGCAGGCTGCAGATGCCAGTAATAATGGCTGTGGTGCGGAATACATCCCTACTCAGGATGCGCTGGTCACCCTTTCCAGCAGTTGGCAGGGCCATGCCATTGACGGCTGGCCAGTGCAAAAAACATACGACTCCAGCACCCCGGATAAAAACAGTATCGGCGATCGTAAATATCTGTTTGTAGATATCAGTAACGGCAGCAGCAAAGGCCTGGCGTCAACCGAAATGGGGTATTTAACCTGCCAGACTACCGCGAATCCTCCGGTGAACTCGATTGAGTTGACATCAATGCAAACCGCGAAATATGACAATGTTGATGCGGTGAAAGTGCGAACCGATTACAGCGATACCGGAGACACTATCACCCTGAAGGTGACCACGAAAGATGCTGCGGGCAATCCGATGGGGTATGTGCCGTTTACGTTAAACCACGGCACCACGGTACCGCGTACGAAGAGTACGGCTAATACACAGAAGATCACCAATCAGACAAAACTCATTTATGTTCGGGATAGCTACAATAACTCCAACGGTTATTTTAATGATGGTCAGAAGTTCTACAGCATGACCGGGCCTGACGGCACGTTAACGTTTACCATTTATCAAAATTATCAGGGGATAGGTGGACGTATTCCACTAACGGCGACCATTGATGACGGTAGTGGAAGAACATCAACTGAGTTGAGTGCGATTTTTACCACCATTACCAGCCCGGATACGCCGTTAGCTAATTTCTGGGGCCATATGCCGGAAACCTTTACCAGTAGCGCGGGCGTCAAGTTCAGGCGACCACAGTTGAAGGCCGAGTTGTCCGGGACCGCGTCCTTTAACATCAACAATGAAGACTGGGCGCGACCAGATGCAACGAACAAAGCGAACAGTTCGATCTCAGGCTGCACTTCGCCTTATCAACCCTTCAGTAGCGAGCTAATGGGGCTTTACAACGACCATCCAAATGGTGCGCTGGAAACTGATTTGGGGCTGCCTCTTAACGCAGGTAATTACTGGTGGGCGTACGATCAAACTGTTTCAAGTTCAACATGGTATAACCAGGTGCTTAATCTGATGGACGGTGCTATCCGCAACGAAAGCACAACATCGACGGCGGGCAATTTAATGCTCTGCCTGGTTGACCCGCACACTGAGGCAACGAAGATTGAGTTGACCTCTACGTTGCTGAATGCGGACAAAACAGGCATCAACGACAACCGTCCGACCGCATGGGCGAAGAAGGGCGAATCAATACCGTTAACCATCAAGGTCACGGATGATGCGGGCAGACCTGCCGCCTATGAAAGCGTCACGTTGTCGCGTGCGACAGCACAAGTGCGCACTACGAGTGATTTCAAAAGCTCGACAGCAGATGATCTACTGCTACAGTTCCTGACGCCGGTTGCGCAAGCCAATTACAAATTTGCAGATGATAACGCCAGTTGGAACGGGGTTACGGACGGTAATGGCATCATCACGTTAACCGCTACGCAGGATAATACCTGGGGACTGGTAACACCGTTTACGGCGACGCTTGCACGTGACACAGGGGTAAAGTCAGATCTCGACCTGATGTATACCGTAGTAACAAGCCCGGATACGCCCAAAGCCAATTTCTGGGGACATATGCCAGAAACGGTAAGCTCAGCAGACGGAACGCAGTTTGAGCGGATGAAACTGTGGACCGAAATGGGGGCAACCAGCGGTGGCGGTTATTCGCTCACTAAAGTGAATATAAATAATGAAAGCTGGCCTGCGCCATATATTACCCAGCGATATTTGCCGGAGCTTACCCCTTGTGAAAGCGCACGATATCCATCGTTGGATGAGCTTCAATCTTTATACAACCGCTATCCGAATGGCTCTATCGTCAATGAGATTGGCTGGCCGGTGAAACAGAATAGCTATGTGTGGTGGACAAATGCAGATTGTCCTGCGGGCGCGAATTCTTGTGAATCATTTGACTTCAATACAGGTCAAATTGTTACTGTATCTAAAAGCCGCGCCTTCCAGGCGTGCCTGGTGCACCCTCACTCAACGGTTTCTACCGTCACCCTGACGTCAACGGCATTTGACTCCACCACTCAGGCGGCGAAAGTGAAGAAGGGCGAGGCAATGCCAGTCACCGTGACGGTGAAAGACAGCGCCGGGAAACCTGTGCCAAATGTGGCGTTTACTCTGCGACGTGGTGATGCCTCTCCGCGTAATAGTGGGGCGACGCTATATGGCGATGTGGCGGCTATGGATGATATTACCATCCAGCCATCATCGGGGGCGGCTACCCTATTAGCGGTTAGTGGGAACGAGATCAGTGGCGTGACGGGGGCAGACGGCACGGCAAACTTTACTGTTCGTCAGGACAATACGCCGGGTTATAAAACGCCGCTGACGGTAACGCTGGATAAATACCCAACAGTGACTGCAATGATGGACACTATTTTCACCGTATTGACCAGCCCAAATGTATCTTCTGCTCACTTCTGGGGGCATATGGCAGACACGGCAGTGGTGAATGGAAAAACATTACATCGACCGATACTGACAACTGAATTACCGTCCGGGGCCAATCCCGTATCCTCACCGATTATTAACTACGAAAACTGGGCTTCTGCGCATATTACTGATGCCAGCAAATGGGATATCTCGAAGCAGTGTGGAAATATAGAAAATGCACCGACATACAATGAGTTAGAGACATTGTATGCTGTGTTTAATTCGCTGGGATGGCCAGCTTCGCCAAGTTTCCCTTACTTGTCCTCTCAACGGTGTGGGATGGACGAGAGCACTGGCACAGAGGATTGTAGTATCACGTTAGCCAATAAACCTGGTCTGGTTACTTGTTTCCAGTGACGAGGGGAGCGCATTTGGCGTAGCCTGGGCGCTATTGCCTAATGCGATGCTGGCGCCTCTTTTCCGGCCTACGTGTTAGCGGCTTTTTTGCGCGGTTTGCGGTTTTTTGTTACGGCGCTGACTTCACTAATCACCACGCCATCACCTAACCGCGTGGTCAGCGAATCGCCCACTTTCACCTGCTTAACCTGCTTCAACACTGTGCCATCGGTTGTACTGGTGACACTATAACCACGCGCCAGCGTCGAAAGAGGGCTAACTGCTTCGAGGTGCGTTACTGCATTACCGAAACGTTCACGCGTGGCGCTAAGCTGTGCGCGCAGGGTTTCTGCTAAACGATATTCCAGTTGCTGAATGCGCGTTTGCGCGCGATGAATCTTCGGCTGTGGATTTTGCTGATTCAGCCGCTGTGTTAATCGCTGCTGCTGTTGCCCGGCACGCTTAAGCTGATTTTCCAGCGCAAAGCTCATCCGTTTTTGCAGGCGTTCAAGCATGGTTTGCTGGCGTGCCAGCCGGAGCTGCGGATGCTGTTGCTGCAAGCGATGATGAATCTGCGTAAAGCGACGCGTACGGTTGGCGAGATAATAATCCATCGCCATCTCCAGCCGTTGACGGGCCGATTGCACCTGGCGCAGTAACTCTTGCTGATTACGGCTCACTACTTCAGCGGCGGCAGACGGCGTTGGCGCACGCAGATCGGCAACAAAATCGGCAATCGTCACATCCGTCTCATGCCCGACGGCGCTGACGACCGGAATGCGGCTGGCAAAAATCGCCCGCGCTACGCGTTCGTCGTTAAAACTCCATAAATCTTCCAGCGAACCGCCGCCGCGCCCAACGATCAACACGTCGCACTCATTGCGCTGATTCGCCAGTTCAATAGCGCGAACAATTTGCCCTGGCGCGTCATCGCCCTGAACGGCGGTGGGGTAGATGATCACCGGCAGAGAAGGATCGCGACGTTTTAACACATGCAAAATATCATGTAGCGCAGCACCGGTTTTTGAGGTGATCACACCAACGCAATGCGCAGGGGAGGGAAGTGGTTTTTTGTATTGCAGATCGAACAATCCTTCAGCCTGCAACTTCGCTTTGAGCTGTTCGTACTTCTGTTGCAGCAGCCCTTCACCGGCCGGCTGCATACTCTCAACGATTATCTGGTAGTCGCCGCGCGGCTCGTAGAGCGTAATATTGGCGCGAACTAAAACTTGTTGCCCATGCTGTGGGCGGAAGGTCACCCGGCGGTTGCTGTTGCGGAACATCGCGCAGCGTACCTGGGCGGTGTCGTCTTTGAGTGTAAAGTACCAGTGACCGGAAGCCGGTTGTGTGAAATTAGAGATTTCGCCGCTGATCCAAACCTGTCCCATCTCATGCTCAAGCAGCAGACGAACCGTTTGATTCAGGCGACTAACGGTAAAAATTGCAGGGGATTGAGAAGGTAACATGTGAGCGAGATCAAATTCTAAATCAGCAGGTTATTCAGTCGATAGTAACCCGCCCTTCGGGGATAGCAAGCATTTTTTGCAAAAAGGGGTAGATGCAATCGGTTACGCTCTGTATAATGCCGCGGCAATATTTATTAACCACTCTGGTCGAGATATTGCCCATGCTACGTATCGCTAAAGAAGCTCTGACGTTTGACGACGTTCTCCTCGTTCCTGCTCATTCTACCGTTCTGCCGAATACTGCTGACCTCAGCACCCAGCTGACGAAAACTATTCGTCTGAATATCCCTATGCTTTCCGCAGCAATGGATACCGTAACGGAAGCGCGCCTGGCTATTGCTCTGGCTCAGGAAGGCGGTATCGGCTTTATCCACAAAAACATGTCCATTGAACGCCAGGCAGAAGAAGTTCGCCGTGTGAAAAAACACGAATCTGGTGTGGTGACTGATCCGCAGACTGTTCTGCCAACCACGACGCTGCGCGAAGTGAAAGAACTGACCGAGCGTAACGGTTTTGCGGGCTATCCGGTCGTTACCGAAGAAAACGAACTGGTGGGTATTATCACCGGTCGTGACGTGCGTTTTGTTACCGACCTGAACCAGCCGGTTAGCGTTTACATGACGCCGAAAGAGCGTCTGGTCACCGTGCGTGAAGGTGAAGCCCGTGAAGTGGTGCTGGCAAAAATGCACGAAAAACGCGTTGAAAAAGCGCTGGTGGTTGATGACGAATTCCACCTGATCGGCATGATCACCGTGAAAGATTTCCAGAAAGCGGAACGTAAACCGAACGCCTGTAAAGACGAGCAAGGCCGTCTGCGTGTTGGTGCTGCAGTTGGCGCAGGTGCGGGTAACGAAGAGCGTGTTGACGCGCTGGTTGCCGCTGGCGTTGACGTTCTGCTGATCGACTCCTCCCACGGTCACTCAGAAGGCGTTTTGCAGCGTATCCGTGAAACCCGTGCTAAATATCCGGATCTGCAAATCATCGGCGGCAACGTGGCAACAGCTGCAGGTGCACGCGCTCTGGCAGAAGCTGGTTGCAGCGCGGTTAAAGTCGGTATCGGCCCTGGCTCTATCTGTACGACTCGTATCGTGACTGGCGTAGGTGTTCCGCAGATCACTGCCGTTGCTGACGCAGTTGAAGCGCTGGAAGGCACCGGCATTCCGGTTATCGCTGACGGCGGTATCCGTTTCTCTGGCGACATCGCCAAAGCTATCGCCGCTGGCGCAAGCGCGGTAATGGTGGGTTCCATGCTGGCAGGTACTGAAGAATCTCCGGGTGAAATTGAACTCTACCAGGGCCGTTCTTACAAATCTTACCGTGGGATGGGCTCTCTGGGCGCGATGTCCAAAGGTTCCTCTGACCGTTATTTCCAGAGCGATAACGCTGCCGACAAACTGGTGCCGGAAGGTATCGAAGGTCGCGTAGCTTATAAAGGTCGCCTGAAAGAGATCATTCACCAGCAGATGGGCGGCCTGCGCTCCTGTATGGGTTTGACCGGCTGTGGTACTATCGACGAACTGCGTACTAAAGCGGAGTTTGTACGTATCAGCGGTGCGGGCATTCAGGAAAGCCACGTTCACGACGTGACCATTACTAAAGAGTCCCCGAACTACCGTCTGGGCTCCTGATTCTCTTCGCCCGACTTCATGTCGGGCGATTTATATTATCTGTTTCACTTGCCTCGGAATAAGCGTCAATGACGGAAAACATTCATAAGCATCGCATCCTCATTCTGGACTTCGGTTCTCAGTACACTCAACTGGTTGCGCGCCGCGTGCGTGAGCTGGGTGTTTACTGCGAACTGTGGGCGTGGGATGTGACAGAAGCACAAATTCGTGACTTCAATCCAAGCGGCATTATTCTTTCCGGCGGCCCGGAAAGTACTACTGAAGAAAACAGCCCGCGTGCGCCGCAGTATGTCTTTGAAGCAGGCGTACCGGTATTCGGCGTTTGCTATGGCATGCAGACCATGGCAATGCAGTTGGGCGGTCACGTTGAAGCCTCTAACGAACGTGAATTTGGCTACGCGCAGGTTGAAGTCGTAAACGACAGCGCACTGGTTCGCGGTATCGAAGATGCGCTGACCGCAGACGGTAAACCGCTGCTCGATGTCTGGATGAGCCACGGCGATAAAGTTACCGCTATCCCGTCCGACTTCATCACCGTAGCCAGCACCGAAAGCTGCCCGTTTGCCATTATGGCTAACGAAGAAAAACGCTTCTATGGCGTACAGTTCCACCCGGAAGTGACTCACACCCGCCAGGGTATGCGCATGCTGGAGCGTTTTGTGCGTGATATCTGCCAGTGTGAAGCCCTGTGGACGCCAGCGAAAATTATCGACGATGCTGTAGCTCGCATCCGCGAGCAGGTAGGCGACGATAAAGTTATCCTCGGCCTCTCTGGTGGTGTGGATTCCTCCGTAACCGCAATGCTGCTGCACCGCGCTATCGGTAAAAACCTGACTTGCGTATTCGTCGACAACGGCCTGCTGCGTCTCAACGAAGCAGAGCAGGTTCTGGATATGTTTGGCGATCACTTTGGTCTGAACATTGTTCACGTTCCGGCAGAAGATCGCTTCCTGTCAGCGCTGGCTGGCGAAAACGATCCGGAAGCAAAACGTAAAATCATCGGTCGCGTTTTCGTTGAAGTATTCGATGAAGAAGCGCTGAAACTGGAAGACGTGAAGTGGCTGGCACAGGGCACCATCTACCCTGACGTTATCGAATCTGCGGCGTCTGCAACCGGTAAAGCACACGTCATCAAATCTCACCACAACGTGGGCGGCCTGCCGAAAGAGATGAAGATGGGCCTGGTTGAACCGCTGAAAGAGCTGTTCAAAGACGAAGTGCGTAAGATTGGTCTGGAGCTGGGCCTGCCGTACGACATGCTCTACCGTCACCCGTTCCCGGGACCGGGCCTCGGCGTTCGTGTACTGGGCGAAGTGAAGAAAGAGTACTGTGACCTGCTGCGCCGTGCTGATGCCATCTTCATTGAAGAGCTGCGTAAAGCGGATCTGTACGACAAAGTCAGCCAGGCGTTCACTGTCTTCCTGCCGGTACGTTCTGTTGGCGTAATGGGCGATGGTCGTAAATACGACTGGGTTGTCTCTCTGCGTGCTGTCGAAACCATCGACTTCATGACCGCACACTGGGCGCACCTGCCGTACGATTTCCTCGGTCGCGTTTCCAACCGCATTATCAATGAAGTGAACGGTATTTCCCGCGTGGTGTATGACATCAGCGGCAAGCCGCCAGCTACCATTGAGTGGGAATGATTTGACCCTGCACTATGAATGAACAAAACCCTCTGTTACTACAGAGGGTTTTTTATACTCACGAATCATAGGATTGAAGTTAGTAACATCGATTAATTAAACCAGCTGTCCGATTTGTTCTCTTCTGCTTTGCCCACGCTTTTCATCAGATCGCGACCGCCTTCAGTCATATTTCTGTTGGCGTCAGCTTCAGATTGCACCACATCGGTTTGCGCAGCTTTGTGCTTCAGTTCCTGATCGATAAATTCGTTTTCTCGCTTAACGCGGGCTTCTTCTTTTGCCAGCGCCAGTTTTTGTTTCTGAATCTCTAAGCTGCGTAGCTCATCTTCATAACTTTGATCGCGTTTTTTGTCCGCAGTGGCTTCGGCGTCCAGTTTATCCTGACGAGCTTTCTTATTTGCCGCTGCCGTTGCCGCTCTTTTGTTAGCGGCGGCCTGGGCATTTGCGCGACGTTGCTTCTCTTGCTGGATTTCCCTGTTGCGCTCCGCGACCCATTCGTCATGCTGCCTTTGCTCTTCATTTTTACCTTGCTGTTCCGCTTCTGCGACAGCAGAGAGTTGATCCTGCAATGATGAGGCGATAGCCGGATAGCTTAAGGAGGCTAAGATGGCGCAAAGAAAAACTTTCTTCATGACTCCTCCTGATTATTAGCTCTTTTCAGGACATTTGGTATTTGGCTGAATACGCGTTTCGTTATACGTCGTGGTAATAACAACGGCTAAACCTGTCGTAAACTGGCACTCTTTACCCACCTGAGTAGAGGTATACACTTTGGTGCCTTCCTTATACGTTAAAGAAACACCTTCCACTAAGGTTTTATCATTCACCATAGAACCCGCTGCCGCGCCTACAGCTCCGCCGCCAACTGCACCTGCCGTCGTTCCGGAATTGCTGCCAGACCCGACGTTGTGGCCGATAACACCGCCAGCGACTGCGCCAATAAGCGCGCCGAAGGCTTGTGCGTTCCGTTTATTTTGGGAGTTGTCTACGGCAACTTTTGCGGGAAGAATGGAAATAATATTAACGGTTTTAGTTTCTTGTTTGGTATTCAGTTGATCGGTTTGATAAACATCGGCGGCATGATCGTCAGCATTTGACTGGCATCCTGCAAGAGTGAATGACGCTAACATTGCCACAGGCAGAAGACATTTTTTAAATTTCATCACTATTCCTTGTTATACACATTACGAAAAATAAGACATTTAAGATCATCAAAAGAGGAAAGTAAATGTATTGCGTATAAAGGGATAGATTAAATTTATTAAAATTCACGCAGGGAATAATTTATAAAAATATATCATTACAACATATATATTAATTTTATATTTATTTCGCAGCCAAACAGGATAAACATCAGTCAGGACAAAGACGTAAAATTTAAGATGAAAGAATATCTGCCGCTTTGATAATCCCAAAGAGCAAAAGCATCCGACAGCGAAGTGCCGTTATGTTCTGTGAAAGTGGAGAAGGTAACCGCTAACGTTGTACCGGTGATTCGACGGAGAGTGTGGATTGCTGAGCTTCTTTTTTGCTCTGATGGTGCTGCCAGGCACCGACGGACGAGTAGATAAAACGGCCAAAGAAGAAGATAAAGCTGATGAGCAGTACGATACGGGTCATGCGACTGTTAAATCGGTGTCGTTTTCGCATACTGGTTGCCTGACTCACAAAAGGTTCCTTGAAGTATGTCCCACGCTGTGGACGGTACTTACATTAAGGCACAACAGGACAAAATGGTCAATTCTTCGTTATGTAAAAAAGCGTCAGTGGATACATATTTTAATGTTATGGAAGTTAATTTAATTATTTACAATGATGATGTAATAATGATGAATTAACATGATAAACGTAATAATTCATTAATCAGGGTTATTTTGTTTGATATATATCAATTGGAACTTTCATATGACACTTAGAATCAATGCTCTCTATAGTGATGAATAATCATCATTCGAAGTCAGGTGGGATGCCTGTCTGAATACACCTCCTTCAGGATGTGGGGGATTCTGCTGAGCATCTATGAAACTGAATGCAACTTATATAAAAATACGTGATAAATGGTGGGGGCTTCCGCTGTTCCTGCCTTCTTTAATCTTGCCCATTTTCGCCCACATTAATACTTTCGCGCATATTTCTTCCGGTGAGGTTTTTCTCTTTTATCTGCCTTTGGCACTGATGATCAGCATGATGATGTTTTTCAGCTGGGCGGCATTGCCAGGGATCGCCTTAGGGATTTTTGTCCGCAAATATGCAGAGCTGGGTTTTTACGAAACGCTCTCATTAACGGCTAATTTTATTATCATTATCATTCTCTGTTGGGGCGGTTACAGGGTCTTTACTCCCCGGCGTAACAACGTTTCACATGGTGATACCCGTTTAATTTCCCAGCGTATATTCTGGCAGATTGTGTTTCCTGCAACGCTGTTTCTGATACTTTTCCAGTTTGCTGCGTTTGTAGGATTACTGGCGAGCAGAGAAAATCTGGTCGGCGTCATGCCTTTTAACCTCGGGACCTTAATCAATTATCAGGCCTTACTGGTGGGCAATCTGATTGGTGTCCCGCTGTGCTACTTCATCATTCGGGTAGTTCGAAATCCGTTTTATTTACGTAGTTATTATTCGCAATTAAAACAGCAGGTTGATGTCAAAGTCACCAAAAAAGAGTTCGCACTCTGGCTACTGGCATTAGGTGCTTTACTGTTGCTGTTATGCATGCCGTTAAATGAAAAAAGCACAATTTTTAGCACCAATTATACCTTGTCATTATTGCTGCCCCTGATGATGTGGGGAGCGATGCGCTATGGTTATAAGCTGATTTCACTGCTCTGGGCGGTCGTGTTGATGATCAGCATCCACAGCTATCAAAATTACATTCCCATTTATCCTGGCTATACCACGCAGCTGACCATAACCTCCTCAAGTTATCTGGTATTCTCTTTTATTGTCAATTATATGGCTGTACTGGCAACCCGTCAGAGAGCGGTAGTCAGACGCATTCAACGGCTTGCGTATGTGGACCCGGTGGTTCATCTGCCAAATGTTCGCGCCCTGAATCGTGCGTTGCGTGATGCCCCCTGGTCTGCGCTTTGTTATTTACGCATCCCTGGCATGGAAATGCTGGTTAAAAACTATGGCATCATGCTGCGGATTCAATACAAGCAAAAACTTTCTCACTGGCTGTCACCATTGCTGGAACCGGGTGAAGATGTTTATCAGCTTTCGGGTAACGATCTCGCGCTGCGACTGAATACAGAATCGCACCAGGAGCGCATTACCGCACTGGATAGCCATCTCAAGCAATTTCGTTTCTTTTGGGATGGCATGCCGATGCAACCGCAGATTGGCGTCAGTTACTGCTATGTGCGCTCGCCAGTGAATCATATCTACCTGCTGCTGGGAGAGCTAAATACGGTCGCCGAACTTTCCATCGTGACCAACGCCCCGGAAAATATGCAGCGTCGCGGGGCAATGTATTTGCAACGCGAATTGAAAGATAAAGTCGCGATGATGAATCGACTACAGCAGGCGCTGGAACACAACCATTTTTTCCTGATGGCCCAGCCGATTACAGGTATGCGTGGTGATGTTTACCATGAAATTCTTCTGCGCATGAAAGGTGAGAATGATGAACTGATCAGCCCCGATAGCTTCTTGCCGGTCGCGCACGAATTTGGTTTATCGTCGAGTATCGACATGTGGGTCATTGAGCATACGCTGCAATTTATGGCTGAAAACAGAGCGAAGATGCCCGCTCACCGTTTTGCTATTAATCTGTCTCCAACCTCGGTATGTCAGGCTCGTTTTCCTGTTGAAGTCAGTCAGTTGCTGGCTAAATATCAGATTGAAGCGTGGCAACTTATTTTTGAAGTCACCGAAAGTAATGCTCTGACCAATGTTAAGCAGGCGCAAATCACCTTGCAGCATCTTCAGGAATTAGGCTGCCAGATTGCGATTGATGATTTCGGCACCGGCTACGCCAGCTATGCGCGGCTTAAAAATGTGAATGCCGATCTGCTTAAAATTGACGGCAGTTTTATCCGCAATATTGTGTCAAATAGTCTGGATTATCAGATAGTGGCATCGATTTGCCACCTGGCGCGAATGAAGAAAATGCTGGTAGTGGCAGAGTACGTTGAAAACGAAGAGATCCGCGAGGCAGTGCTCTCTTTGGGGATCGATTATATGCAGGGTTATCTTATTGGTAAGCCGCAACCGTTAATTGATACGCTGAATGAAATCGAACCCATTCGCGAAAGTGCCTGAATAATGCGGGCCGACATTTCTCGTCGGCCCGCAAAGCATTAAGCGGCGATTTCAGGTGTACTTTCTTCTTCAATTTTCAACCGCCAGCCAGCCACGCCTTCCCAGTATTCTTGCTCCTTTTCCAGATCAAGCAGTACCAACGCATTCTGACTAAACCAGTCATGCGGGAAACGCAGTGTCCAGTGACTGTCATCAGTAATCAGTGTCAATGTTGGCGGTGTGGTGGTTGCCTGACGTTGATTGTTGAGTAATACGCCAAGGCGCAATAGCTGAATCAGTGGCAGGAACTGTTTCTTCTTAAACAAGGTAAAGCGCGGCAGATCGTCGAGTTTAATCGCTTTACGGTGATAGCGCACCAGTGTCGCCATCATCAGCTGCTGTTCCTGATTAAAACCCGGCAAGTCACTGTTTTGCAGAATATAAGCGGAGTGGCGATGCAAACCGCTGTGGTTGATATTCAACCCGACTTCATGCAGCATGGCGGCCCATCGCAGTAGCGCCTCCAGTTGCGGATGCGCCAGCTTCGGTTGCTGTTCCCGCCACTGTTCGTACATTTGCATAGTGGTATCCAGCACCCGTCGGGCCTGTTCGCTGTCGATGTGATACTGGTTGGCGAGGCTGCTGGCGGTGCGACTACGCACATCCTGATGACGGAAACGTCCTTCCATTTCATACAGTACGCCTTCGCGTAACGCCCCGTCAGAAAGGCGCAGTTCACGGATGGCTAAAGCATCAAACACACCGCATAAAATCGCCAGTCCCGGAACGAAGACTGTTTTCCGCTCTTCGGAAAGACCTGGTAAACTCAGCGATGCGAAATTACGGTGCCGTAAAACTTCTTTTACCAGTTTTTCCAGACGTTCCGGGGTAATTATCCCGTCTTTCTCACCCATTTCCATTAACACTTCATGGGCGGCTTTTATGGTACCGGAAGCGCCCATTGCCACGTTCCAGCCTTGAATTCGAAATTGCCAGGTTAAAGTTTCCAGTTTTTGTGCTGCCGCCATGCGAGCACGCTGAAAATTCTCTTTATTGATGACTCCGCCAGGGAAATAAAGCTGGGCAAAGCTGACACACCCCATCCGGCGGCTTTCAACGAGAATCGGTTCGAAATTTTCACCAATCACCAGTTCTGTAGAACCGCCGCCAATATCAATAACCAGTTTGCGACCTTTTTCCGGTTGGGTATGTTCCACGCCCATAAAAATCAGACGGGCTTCTTCATTACCGGAAATAATTTCAATCGGGTAGGGAATGACCTTTTCCGCACGTTTCAGAAAGTCAGTGGCGTTCAGCGCCTGACGCAGCGTATGGGTACCAACTATACAGACGCTGGCAGGAGAAAACCCTTGTAGTCGTTCGGCAAACAGCGACAGACAGTTTAAACCGCGCGTCATTGCCTCTTCACTCAACATATTATCTGGCCCCAGGCCGTCCGCCAGATGCACCCGCTGTTTCAGGCGGCCAATAATCTGCATGGCACCATCTACCACACGGGCTATGACCATGTGAAAACTGTTTGAACCAAGATCGACCGCAGCAAACTCCTGCGGACGAGGGGATTTATCGTGTATTGGCATAGGGTTATTCAGGTTGTTCGAGTGATTTGATGTAGTCGTAAATCGCCAACTGCGCCCGTACTTTGCGGCGATTGCCGCGGGGAACGTAGCGATTACTGAGTTCTTTATCGATATAACGTGCTTTGACCGTATCGCTGAACAATATATCGATGATGTCCAGCACCCGCTGCTTCAGGCGCGGATCGAGCAGCGGTGTCGCCACTTCAATACGATAATCAATATTGCGCGTCATCCAGTCGGCGGAAGAAAGGTAGACCTTTTTATCGCCGCCATTTTCAAAAATATAAACCCGGTCATGTTCAAGGTAACGGTCAACAATACTGATGGCACGAATGTTGTCGCTAATGCCTTCCAGATTGGGGATCAGCGAACACATTCCGCGAACCAGCAGATTAACCGGTACGCCGGAGCTGGAGGCCGCATACAGACGATCAACCAGGCCTTTATCGACAAGGTTATTTAGCTTCAGGGTGATACCACTGGGCAACCCTTGCTGCGCGTTGGCGATCTCGCGGTCCACCATTTCATATAACAGACGGCGAGAGTTTTGCGGTGACACCATTAAATAATCAAATGTCACCGGACGGTATGGGTTTTCAATAAAGTTGAACACCCGCCGTACTTCGTTAGTGATGCGCGCATCGGCGGTCAGCAACGAATAGTCAGTATAAAGACGCGCGGTTTTTTCGTTAAAGTTCCCGGTCCCGATGTGTGCGTAACGCACCACTTCACCGTTTTCTTTACGTGAAATCAGGAACAGTTTGGCGTGAATTTTCAGACCCGGCGCAGAGAAGATAACGTGCACGCCTGCTTCGGTTAGGCGCTTCGCCCAGTGAATGTTTGCTTCTTCGTCGAAACGCGCCTGTAACTCAACCACCACGGTGACTTTCTTACCGTTGTGTGCGGCGTGGATCATCGAGTCGATGATGCGTGAATCTTTCGCCACGCGGTAAATGTTAATTTTAATCGCCAGTACGCTCGGGTCGAACGAAGCCTGACGCAGCAGTTCCAGCACATGCTCAAAGGTGTGATAAGGATAATAGAGCAACACATCGCGTTCGCGAATGGCATCAAAACCATTGCGGAACTGGGCTTTATCAAACCAAATATGGCGTAAACGCGGCAGTGGTTTGTTCACCAGATTGGCTTTGCCGACATTGGGGAAATTAATAAAGTCTTTAAAATTATGATAACGACCGCCGGGGACGATGGAGTCGTAGCGGGAAATAGTCAGTTTTTCGCGTAAAACTTCAACCAGCGCATTGGGCATATCGCGCTGATAAACAAAACGCACCGGCTCAGCAGTTAAACGCTGCTTGAGACTGGAAGACATCAACTCCATCAGGCTGGCTTCCATCTCATGCACTAAATCGTATTCGGCATCGCGGGTCATCTTCATTGAATAGGCATTCAGCGCGTCATAATCAAAGAAGCCTTTGAAAATATCATCGAGGCAGTAACGCAGAATGTTATCCAGAAGAATCATCGGTTTGCGTCGACGCGGCGCTTCTGGCGGTAAATTCACAAAGCGTGGCACTTTATCTGATGGGATCTCCAGCAGCGCGTAACGTATGGTATCGCCACGGATAATTTCCACCGCCAGATAGGTGTAATCATCTTTCAGGAACTGCACTAAGTCAGTGTCAGGATTGATTAAAATCGGCGTAATGTGCTGACGCAGATACTGCTTAAAATAATGACGCAGCCAGTTTTGTTGATTGACGGAGAGCTGGCGTTCATTAATCAGGAAGATCTGGTTGCGCGCCATCTCCAGCAATAGCTCGTTGTAGAGGCCGTCGAATTCCTGATCGGCTTTCAGCACCCGGGACTGAATTTTGCCCAGTAAATGGCGGGAATGAGAGTTGGAGCCTTGTTCTTCGCTAATAATGATGCGTCGCTTCAGTTCAGCGAAGCGGACTTTATAGAACTCATCAAGGTTATTGGAATAGATCCCCAGGAAACGCATCCTTTCAATCAGCGGGTTAGATTTGTCCGCCGCTTCCTGAAGCACGCGTTCATTGAACGATAACCAACTGAGCTCTTTTTCGATGTATAGCTTTTCCTGACCCATTACCACTTTTACTCCGTTTTATTCACGGGACACTGCCTGGATATTATGGCGAGCAATATTGGCAGATGTCCAACTATGCCAGAAAAGGGGGAAAAAAACTGCTGGAGCTTGCGATTTACAGGTGAATTGAAAAACGCCAGCGGCAGAGCTGGCGCTTTAACTACGGGGCATTACTCGTCGGCAGCGTAGCCCTGCGGCGGCAGACGTTGACCATCCAGCCACGCGGCGTTTTCGTGCATTTTCAGACGACCATCGGCAAACCAGCTAATCACCAGTGGATAAATGGCGTGTTCCTGGGTTTGCACGCGGGCGGTGACGTCATCTTCCGTATCACCAGCAAATACCGGGACTTTCGCCTGTAAAATAACCGGGCCACCGTCCAGTTCATCGGTGACGAAATGCACCGATGTACCGTGCTCTTCATCGCCATTTTCCAGCGCCTGACGATGGGTGTGTAATCCGGGATATTTCGGCAGCAGAGAAGGGTGAATGTTCAGCAAACGCCCGGCATAGTGGGAGACAAACGCCGGGCTGAGAATGCGCATAAAACCAGCCAGCACGACCACATCGGGTGCGTACATGTCGATTTCATGAATCAACTCCCGGTCATAGGCTTCACGACTGTCAAACGCGCTGGCGATGAGCGTATGCGTTGCAATACCCGCCTGGCGGGCGCGTTCAAGGCCGAACGCGTCGGCCTTATTGCTGAAAACTGCCCGTACGGTGCCTTTAATTTTGTTGGTTTTACAGGCGTCAATAATTGCCTGTAAATTACTTCCGTTGCCGGAAATAAGCACCACAATATTCATTATTCGATAACCACGCGTTGTTCGGAATCAGAGGCTTTGATGATACCGATTTTCCACGCGTTTTCACCGTTGGCATTGAGCAGGGCGAGGGCTTTGTCCACTTCCGGAGCAGGCAGGGCGATAATCATCCCGACGCCGCAGTTGAAGGTGCGATACATTTCATGGCGCTCAACGTTACCTGCCGTTTGCAGCCAGTTGAACACTTCCGGCCACTGCCAGGAAGATTCATCAATCACTGCCTGGGTATTATCTGGCAATACGCGCGGAATGTTTTCCCAGAAGCCGCCGCCGGTCAGGTGCGCAATGGCATGCACATCGACCTTTTCAATCAACTCCAGCACTGACTTCACGTAAATGCGGGTCGGTGCCAGCAGATGATCGGCTAATGGCTTACCATCAAGTTCGGTGGTTTGCGGATCACAACCGCTGACTTCAAGAATTTTGCGCACCAGCGAATAACCGTTCGAGTGCGGACCGCTGGAACCGAGTGCAATCAGCACATCGCCGTCGCTGACTTTAGAGCCGTCGATGATTTCTGATTTTTCTACCACGCCCACGCAGAAACCCGCGACATCGTAATCCTCACCGTGATACATCCCCGGCATTTCTGCTGTTTCGCCACCCACCAGAGAACAGCCCGATTGCAGACAACCTTCCGCGATGCCGCTGATCACCGCTGAAGCGGTATCAACATCCAGTTTTCCGGTTGCGTAATAGTCGAGGAAAAACAGCGGTTCCGCACCTTGCACCACCAGGTCATTAACGCACATGGCGACCAGATCAATACCAATGGTGTCGTGACGTTTTAAGTCCATTGCCAGACGCAGCTTGGTACCTACGCCGTCAGTGCCGGAAACCAGCACGGGTTCACGATATTTTTGCGGCAATGCACACAGCGCACCGAAGCCGCCCAGACCGCCCATCACTTCCGGACGACGCGTTTTCTTCACTACGCCTTTGATTCTTCCAACCAGAGCATTACCCGCGTCAATATCAACACCGGCATCTTTGTAGCTAAGAGAGGTTTTATCGGTCACTGCTTGGGTCCCCACGCGTTACTTGCGGTAGAAAAATAAAATTCGGCGCAATTCTAACAGGGAAAGCAAACGTTTGCGAGACTGCTTTACACAACCTTTTTGCACGTCTTTTCCCCAGGCGCGCGGCGAAAGAAGACTTGTGCCAGGGCAAAGGTTAGTTTTCGGATGGAATAATCTTCTTTCATAACCATTTGAATATAAAATAACTTTATCTCAAACCGTTATCATTTTGACTAAAGTCAACGAAAATAATATTGCCGCCTTGAAGAAAGGAGGTATAATCCGTCGATTTTTTTTGTGGCTGCCCCTCAAAGGAGAAAGAGTATGAAGATCGTGGAAGTCAAACACCCACTCGTCAAACACAAGCTGGGACTGATGCGTGAGCAAGATATCAGCACCAAGCGCTTTCGCGAACTCGCTTCCGAAGTGGGTAGCCTGCTGACTTACGAAGCGACCGCCGACCTCGAAACGGAAAAAGTAACTATCGAAGGCTGGAACGGCCCGGTAGAAATCGACCAGATCAAAGGTAAGAAAATTACCGTTGTGCCAATTCTGCGTGCGGGTCTGGGGATGATGGACGGTGTGCTGGAAAACGTTCCGAGCGCGCGCATCAGCGTTGTCGGTATGTACCGTAATGAAGAAACGCTGGAGCCGGTACCGTACTTCCAGAAACTGGTTTCTAACATCGATGAGCGTATGGCGCTGATCGTTGACCCAATGCTGGCAACCGGTGGTTCCGTTATCGCGACCATCGACCTGCTGAAAAAAGCGGGCTGCAGCAGCATCAAAGTTCTGGTGCTGGTAGCTGCGCCAGAAGGTATCGCTGCGCTGGAAAAAGCGCACCCGGACGTCGAACTGTATACCGCATCGATTGATCAGGGACTGAACGAGCACGGATACATTATTCCGGGCCTCGGCGATGCCGGTGACAAAATCTTTGGTACGAAATAAAGAATAAAAATAATTAAAGCCGACTTTAAGAGTCGGCTTTTTTTTGAGTAAAGCGCCTATAACACATAATACAGAGGATAATACTATGACGCGCCGTGCTATCGGGGTGAGTGAAAGACCGCCACTTTTACAGACAATCCCGCTTAGTTTGCAACATTTGTTCGCCATGTTTGGTGCAACCGTCCTGGTGCCCGTCTTATTTCATATTAACCCGGCGACTGTACTGTTATTTAACGGTATTGGAACGCTGCTGTATCTCTTCATCTGTAAAGGGAAAATTCCGGCTTATCTTGGTTCCAGCTTTGCCTTTATTTCACCGGTATTGCTACTGTTGCCGTTGGGGTATGAAGTCGCGCTGGGCGGCTTTATTATGTGCGGCGTGCTGTTCTGCCTTGTTTCTTTTATCGTGAAGAAAGCGGGGACCGGCTGGCTGGACGTGCTGTTTCCACCTGCGGCAATGGGCGCAATCGTTGCCGTCATCGGTCTGGAGCTGGCGGGCGTAGCTGCCGGTATGGCGGGTTTGCTCCCGGCTGAAGGGCAAACGCCAGACTCCAAAACCATCATCATCTCTATTACCACCCTGGCGGTCACGGTTTTAGGTTCCGTGCTGTTCCGTGGTTTCATGGCAATTATCCCGATTTTAATTGGCGTGCTGGTGGGGTACGCGCTCTCTTTCGCAATGGGAATTGTCGATACCACGCCGATTATTAATGCTCACTGGTTTGCGCTGCCAACCCTCTATACGCCGCGCTTCGAGTGGTTTGCCATTCTGACTATTCTGCCAGCGGCGTTAGTGGTTATTGCCGAACACGTAGGGCACCTGGTAGTAACGGCTAATATCGTCAAAAAAGATCTGCTGCGCGATCCAGGTCTGCACCGTTCGATGTTTGCTAACGGCCTGTCGACCGTGATCTCCGGCTTCTTTGGCTCTACGCCAAATACCACTTACGGAGAAAACATTGGCGTGATGGCGATCACCCGTGTTTACAGTACCTGGGTTATCGGCGGGGCGGCGATTTTCGCTATCCTGCTTTCCTGCGTCGGTAAACTGGCTGCCGCTATCCAGATGATCCCATTGCCGGTAATGGGCGGCGTTTCGCTGCTGCTTTATGGTGTCATCGGTGCTTCCGGTATTCGTGTTTTGATCGAATCGAAAGTGGATTACAACAAAGCACAGAACCTGATCCTGACTTCCGTGATTTTGATCATCGGCGTCAGTGGCGCGAAGGTAAACATCGGCGCGGCGGAGTTGAAAGGTATGGCGCTGGCGACCATCGTCGGTATCGGCTTAAGTTTGATTTTCAAACTGATCAGTGTGCTGCGCCCTGAAGAAGTGGTGCTGGACGCAGAAGACGCGGATATAACAGACAAATAATGTACCGACCGGGCAGTGTTGCTGCCCGGTTCAAACATCATGGGATTCTGTGGTAAACTTCTCGCGATTTTGTGAAATCCTGGTTGAGGTATCTCTGAACACACCGGCACAGCTCTCTTTGCCACTTTATCTTCCTGACGACGAAACCTTTGCAAGTTTCTGGCCGGGGGATAACTCCTCTTTACTGGCCGCGCTGCAAAACGTGCTGCGTCAGGAACATAGCGGTTACATCTATCTCTGGGCACGCGAAGGCGCGGGGCGCAGCCATCTGCTGCACGCGGCTTGCGCGGAATTGTCGCAGCGTGGCGATGCGGTGGGCTATGTCCCGCTGGATAAACGCACCTGGTTTGTTCCGGAAGTGCTCGACGGTATGGAGCATTTGTCGCTGGTCTGTATCGACAACATTGAGTGTATTGCAGGCGATGAGTTGTGGGAGATGGCGATTTTCGATCTCTACAATCGAATTCTGGAATCGGGCAAAACACGGTTGTTGATCACCGGCGATCGTCCACCGCGGCAGTTGAATCTGGGATTACCGGATCTCGCGTCGCGACTCGACTGGGGGCAGATCTACAAATTGCAGCCACTTTCTGATGAAGATAAGTTGCAGGCGCTACAGTTACGCGCGCGTTTGCGTGGTTTTGAACTGCCGGAAGATGTTGGGCGTTTCTTGCTGAAGCGGCTCGACAGAGAAATGCGCACGCTATTTATGACGTTGGATCAGTTGGATCGTGCGTCGATTACCGCGCAACGTAAGCTGACCATTCCGTTTGTGAAAGAAATTCTGAAGTTGTAGATAAGGTGTTTATTGTCGGATGCGGCGCGAACGCCTTATCCGAACTACGCGAAGTTAATCCATAATATTCGTAGGCCGGATAAGACGTGGCAAGCGTCGCATCCGGCAATGTGCTTCAACTAGCGATGGAGCACATCTTAACCCACGATTTCCAGTACCTGCTCCGGTGGACGACCAATCCGCGCTTTGCCATTCGCGACCACAATCGGGCGCTCCATTAGCTTCGGATTATCCACCATTGCCTGAATCAGCGCCTCTTCGCTAAGCGAACTGTCAGCCAGGTTCAGTTCTTTATAAAGATCCTCTTTCTGGCGCATCAATTCACGGGCGCTATTCATCCCCAGCATTTTCAGCAAATCGCGCAGCGTTGCCGCATCGGCGGGTGTCTCAAGGTAGAGCACCACTTCTGGCTCCACGCCGTTTTCTTTCAGCAGGTTCAGCGTTTCCCGGCTCTTTGAACAGCGTGGGTTATGGTAGATTTTTACCTGTTTGGTCATTGTTCTTCCTTTAATGCGAATTACATCTTGGTATAAGGCTTAAAGCGTTCCTGCAGCTGGCGCAACTGGTCGATGCGCGCATCGTAACGCGCTTGTTGCAGGCTGCCTAATTTCACCTGCGAACTGGCGCTACTCAACAGCGAAATGGCCTGATCGAGTCGCCCGGCGAGCGCATAACCTTCTGCTCGCGCAGCCAGTTCCTGATCGCGGTTATTTAGCGCGGCTTCCGCCTGTGCCAGTAAATCCCAGCCGTTGCTGTCATCTTTATTGTTAAAAGTGTAGCGATTGAGAATATTGGCCGCTTCTTGTGGTTGACCGCCATGCAGATAAGCGTTTGCCAGGTTGAGCTGCAACACCGGATTGGTGCGCAAATCACGGGCATTTTTCAGGCGATTGATCGCCTCATTGGCTTTGTTTTGCCCAAGATCGATATCGGTAGCCAGATCGAGATACCATGCGTTGCCAGGTTCTGCCGCCAGTAACGGTTGCAGCGTTTTTCGCGCCTCGTCGTATTTATTGGCTTCCATCGCCTGTAAAGCACGACCATATTGCGCCGCTCGTTGCTGACGAACGTTTCCTTTCGCCCATTCATCCAGCAAATCACTGGTGAGCTGGTTACGTCCGGAATTATACATCCCCAGTGTGCGCGCTTTCGCCAGATAGAAATCTTCCGACGACTGCACCACCATCGGGCGCATCTGATTAGCACGGTTGCGGGCATCTGCCAGACGACTTTCCGGCAACGGGTGAGTCAATAAAATTTCCGGCGGACGGGAGGAGTAACGCGCCTGATCGAGTAATTTTTCGAGGAAGGTCGGCATCGCCTGCGGATCGAATCCTGAGCGTTGCAGCACCTGAATACCAATGCGGTCCGCTTCCTGTTCATTTTGCTGGGTGAAACTGATCATCCCCTGGCGCGTTCCCGCCAGTGTACCGGTCAGCGCCGCCATCCCCGCCTGCGGACTGGCCATCGCCAGTAAAATAGAACCTAACGCGCCGACCCAGGTCAGCGGCGCGCTGCGCTGCTGATCTTCCATCGCTCGCGCCAGGTGACGTTGGGTGACGTGGGAGATTTCGTGCGCCATAACTGAAGCCAGTTGACTTTCGTTATCGGAATAACGGAACAGGGCAGAGTGCAGCACCACGTTGCCGCCAAAGAAAGCAAAGGCGTTAATTTCGTCGTTGTTGATCAGAAAGAAATGAAACGGTGTCTTAACCGAATTGGCATGCGAAACCAGACGCATCCCCAGCGAATTAATATATTGCGTTAACAGCGGGTCATTAATTAACGGCGCGCTGCCGCGTAACTGGCGGACATAATAGTCGCCCATCTGCATTTCCTGACCAATGGAAAGCGTGCTTCCTGCGGAGGTTCCCATATCCGGCAAGGTGTCTGCGCTGTCGGCAAACGCCGGGGCTACCTGACCAATGGTCATAGCAGCAATGAGGGTTGCAACCAGGTTTTTTTTCAACTGCCTGAACATAACCTCTATCCTGTATTTCTGAAGATAGTCATTTGACCGATACTGTGAAATATCGTTCCCACCGCGCCGCCTTTGAGTGTAACGGCGAAGATTAGCCCACTCAAATGACTTTTCAGTTTCCTGAATCCGTCATAAAAAGCGAAGTCTTTTTTGTGACATTTCGATACAATTGCGGATCGCAATCCCGCTCTTGAGGTTCAGGGAAGGTCTTTATGCTCGAAATGTTGATGCAATGGTATCGCCGCCGTTTTAGCGACCCGGAAGCGATTGCCTTGCTGGTTATTTTAGTTGCCGGATTTGGCATTATCTTTTTCTTTAGTGGCCTGCTTGCTCCGTTGCTGGTGGCTATTGTGCTGGCCTATTTGCTGGAATGGCCAACCGTGCGCCTGCAATCTATTGGCTGCTCCCGCCGCTGGGCGACGTCGATTGTATTGGTGGTTTTTGTCGGTATATTGCTACTGATGGCGTTCGTGGTACTGCCTATCGCCTGGCAACAGGGCATCTACTTAATCCGCGATATGCCGGGGATGCTCAATAAGCTTTCTGACTTTGCCGCCACGTTGCCGCGCCGCTATCCGGCGTTAATGGATGCGGGCATTATTGATGCAATGGCCGAAAATATGCGCAGTCGGATGCTGACCATGGGCGATTCGGTGGTGAAAATTTCCCTCGCCTCGCTGGTCGGTTTGCTGACCATAGCTGTCTATCTGGTGCTGGTGCCATTGATGGTCTTCTTCCTGCTGAAAGACAAAGAGCAGATGCTGAATGCCGTTCGCCGGGTGCTGCCGCGTAACCGTGGACTGGCAGGACAGGTGTGGAAGGAGATGAATCAACAAATCACCAACTATATCCGCGGCAAAGTGCTGGAGATGATCGTGGTGGGGATCGCCACCTGGCTGGGGTTCTTGCTCTTTGGGCTGAACTATTCGCTGCTGCTGGCGGTGCTGGTCGGCTTCTCGGTACTTATTCCGTACATTGGCGCATTTGTGGTGACCATTCCGGTGGTTGGCGTGGCGCTATTCCAGTTTGGTGCAGGCACGGAATTCTGGAGCTGCTTCGCAGTGTATCTGATTATTCAGGCGCTGGACGGCAACCTGTTAGTACCGGTGTTGTTCTCCGAAGCGGTTAACCTGCATCCGCTGGTGATTATTTTATCGGTGGTGATCTTCGGTGGTTTGTGGGGATTCTGGGGCGTATTCTTCGCCATTCCACTGGCGACGCTGATCAAAGCCGTGATCCACGCCTGGCCCGATGGGCAAATAGCGCAAGAATAATCTTCAGCCCGACGAACTGTTTCGCCGGGCTGATTTTTCAGGATTCCTGACGTAAATAAATAGCCCGATAACACATACTCACCAGCACTGCACCGCCGATAATATTACCCAGCATCACCGGGAGCAGATTGGCGGTAATAAAATGGCTTACCGTCAGTGCCGGAAAATTGTCTGCGCTACTGTGCGCCAGTTGCCAGAAGGAGGTAGGGGCGAAATGGCGAATGGCAATGGCGAACGGAATCACAAACAAATTGGCGATACAGTGCTCAAAGCCACTGGCGACAAACAGGGTGATGGGCAAAATCATGGCGACGATTTTGTCGCATAACGAACGCCCGCAATAACTCATCCACAGCGCCAGGCAAACCATCAGATTGCACATAATGCCGAGGCTGACAGATTCAGTAAATGTATGATGCATTTTGCCCTCGGCGCAGTGTAAAACCGCGACTCCCCACATCGCGTTTTCACTCATCACCAGCCCGGAAAACCAGATTAACAAACTGAAACAGGCAATACCTGCCAGATTACCGCAGGCCACCAGAAGTGCGTTAATCAGCCAAGTTCGCCAACTAATAACGCCCCGACTTTTTGCCATCACCGTCATTACCGACGAGGTGAACAGGCTGGTGCCGCAAACCGCCAGCAAAATAAAGCCGAGTGTAAAGCAAAGGCCGCCCACCAGATGGGTTAATGCCTGTGAAGACGGGGCATCGGCGATAACGGAAAGGTAAAAAGTAAATCCAATCGCCATAAACACGCCAGCGGACATCGCCATTAAAAAGACCGACACTTTACTGCGGGCAATTTTATGGGCGGCAATCCGTTCAGCGATTGCCGCTTTTCTGGCGCTCAACTGCAAGTCGAAAGAGAGTTTATTTCTCATGCATACTCCTGCAAAAGCAGATTACAACACCTCGCGAACCGAGATCCCCAGACGCTGCATTCGTGACAGCAGCGTGGTGCGCTTCATCCCTAATCGTGTCGCCGCGCCACGGGGCCCGGCAACAATGCCATTGGTTTCTCGCAATACCTGAACAATGCGCTGACGTTCTTCTTCGTCATTCTCTGGCGTCGTCGGGTGCAGCAACTGCGCCATTGAACTGCGAAGCGCTGAATCTTCATTTAGCGTCGGCAGTAAACGGCTTTGTCGGACATTTAGATGTAAATTCAGACTGTTACCGCGAGTCAGCAGTACCGCCCGCTCAATCACGTTTTCCAGCTCGCGCACGTTGCCCGGCCAATCCCACGACATCAACTGGCGTAGTGCCTCGGTCGGGATGGCGTCAATTGCGCGATTCATATGGCGCGCCATTTTTTGCGTGAAATGTTTTGCTAAAAGAGGGATATCTTCCGGACGGTCGCGTAGCGGCGGCAATTCCAGTGGGAAGACATTCAGGCGATAAAAGAGATCGCTGCGAAACTGGCGATCTTCAACCATTTGCCACAAATCACGGTTGGTGGCGGCAATGACTCTGACATTCACCGGGATCGTTCTACTCCCGCCGAGACGCTCAATCTCCCGCTCCTGCAATACGCGCAGCAGTTTAGGCTGAAGTTCTAACGGCAGATCGCCAATTTCATCGAGAAACAACGTGCCGCCATCGGCAATTTCAAAACGACCACGATGGGTATTAATCGCACCAGTAAACGCCCCTTTGTCATGACCGAATAACTCACTTTCCAGAAGACTGGCGGGGATGGCAGCGCAGTTGATTTTGACCAGCGGCTTGTCGCGTCGCGGGCTAAGTTGATGGATCGCTCTGGCGATCACCTCTTTGCCAGTTCCGGTTTCACCGCAAATCAACACCGTACTGTCGCTCCTCGCCACAATATCTACCTGCTGGAGCAGGTCTTCCATTGCCTGGCTTTGATAGATAATGTCACCGACGCCCAGATTCGAAAGGAGCTGCTCGCTAAGCTGGTGGTTTTCTTGCTGCAAACTTTCCTGCAAATCGGTCATGCTACGCCAGGCATCGGCATTGCCAACGGCAATAGCGATGCGATCGGCTATGTGTTGTAGTAGCTGGCAGTTTTCCTCACTAAAGAGAGTGGAAGAGGTATGCGCCAGCAACAATGCACCCGGTGTATGGTTGCCAAAGGTAAGCGGTATAAGGAGCGCAGATTCGCAGCCGTTAGATGCAAGTAAGTGTAATAACGGGTCGCGTTGCCAGAGAAACAGATCGTCTGCACGGTGCGTCAAGGTCGGTTGTCGGGTTTGTAGCGTTTGTGTCAGCAATACACTGTCGCCAGGCATATTGCGTGGCAGACACGCACAATGTGAGGCAGAAAGATCGCTGCACCACAGGCTGAACTTCTCGTTCTTTCGATGATCGCCCAGTACCATACTGACTGAAGCCAGACCGAAAAAATGATGGATCTCACGAGCGACGTCAGCGATCAGATCGTCGAGATCAAGATGTGACAGCACTGCATTAGTGATATCCACCAGTACCCGATGATGATCGCAATCTTTCTTCAGCAAACGCAGCGCCACCTGTTGTTCTTCATCATTGAGCCATGATTGCAGAACCGGGGTGATAATGCGTGCCAGCCAGTTAAACAGTGTGCAATCCTGGGGAGTAAAACGGCTGCCGTGGGTACGTATAAAGCGTAGCTCCGCCATTCCTCTACTGCCGAGAAGGACGGCGTGACGCGAATAATCGACCATCTCGCCCTGATACTCTACTGTTGCCGTCACATCGCTGCCATCATCATGGTAGCGGTAATAGAAGTTGCTTTTGAGAACATGCAGTTCAATAAGTTGTACCGGGCTGAACGGCGGCGGCAGCGGGATGAAGGCGCGTAATAAAGACGCCTTGCCGTGTTTCTGTGCTAACCGCTCCGCGAGCATTCCGTTTACCGCTTCAATTGTTATTCCTTGTGGCGGGGCAAACATCGCCTCGTCTGACATAGCCATCAACAGTCCTTATTAATGAGAAATCCTTCTCACGCAATTTTTCTGGCCATCAGATAGATGGCCGGTTCCTGCACAATTTCATCCAACAGATGAATGAATTGAATGCTACGCGCCTGCCACACAGACGTCGCGTCATCCGCCAGTGGCGCGAATGCCCGGGTCAACAGGGCGGTGTGGCTGGTGTCAATAACAATCTCACCAAAAGTCATCACCCCCAGCATCTTACGTCGGGCTTGCTCCTCTTCGACCAGTGCAAGCCAATCTTCGTATTCCGTCAGTGGGCAGCGGAAGGCGACATTCAGACAATCAATCACGCCAACGTGATGACCGATAGCCAGTGAGTAATACATTACCTGAGAGCTGTGTTCCGGCATCTCGTCGCTACTGGCGACAAACTTTTTTCGCAGCGTCCAGAAAACAATTTCCCCGCACTCTTCAGTCATGTAACCCCCGGAGTACGCGAAAGAGTTGCTGAACGATACTATTGAGACGCGGATCGTCGGCTTCGCGCAACCAGGTGTTAACCCGATTTCCTGTAGGATCATCGCTTAAATGGCGCAGGAGACGATCGCAAATTTCTCGCCCCTGACGATAGCCCGCCAGCCGCCGCGCTTCTCGCTCAACGGCGATACGCTGTGATGGCGGGATCTGCGGCCACAGCGGTTGCATAGTCACCCCGGTGGGATCGCGATAATCCACCGCGTGAATCTTCTGTTGCAGCAAACCGAGCGCCACGGCGAAACCGTGAATGGTGGCGGCCGGTGTTGGCGGGCAGCCGGGGATCCAAACATCAATGGGGACAATGGTGTCGCTGCCGCCCCAGACGCTGTAGAGATCGTGGAAAATACCGCCGCCGACACCGCACGCGCCGTAGGAAACACAGATTTTATGATCGGGGGCAGACTCATACGCCCGAAGTGCAGGCATACGCATCGCCCGGGTGACTGCGCCAGTAAATAACAAAATATCGGCGTGACGCGGTGATGAAACAACCTTAATGCCAAAACGTTCTGCGTCGAATACTGGTGTGATGGCGGCAAAAATTTCGATTTCACAGGCGTTGCAGCCGCCGCAATCGACGCGATAAACGTAGGCTGAGCGACGGATATCCTGTAGCAAATGCCGCTTCATCTTTTGCGTTTGCTCGTCTAGCGTGATGGGCTGGCTGACATGTTGTGTAAGCACTGGACTCATAGCTGCTCCTTAGCCACCAGCGGTACATCTGTATCGTCGTTGATCAGCGTCGCGCGTTGTTTGCACTCCGGGCAGACGCTCGCTTGCGCCCGCAACATTTCGCGGTTTTGTGGCGCATTTTGTTGCTGTGCCAACAATTCAGCAGCCAGTGCGACGGTTTTTTGCGGGGCAAACGGGCGTTCGCAACGGCTGCAACGTTGTAGATGGAACGTCGCGCGGGTATAGAGATCGGCTTTATTGGTGACGGTCAGTTCAAAGTTATTGGTAAGCTGGATGGCTCTGGTCGGGCACACTTCTTCACAACGTCCGCAGTAAATACAACGCCCCAGATAGAGCTGCCAGGTGCGCGAATTTTGCTGGTCGTCGGTCTGGATAGTCAGCGCATTTGCCGGACAAGCACAGGCGCAGGCACCGCAGGCAATACATTGGCTGGGCATCAGGTCCGGTTTCCCGCGAAAGCCTGGGCTGACCTCCAGTGGCGCGAAGGGATATTTCACCGTCGCGGTTCCGGCGCGCATAATAGTTTTCAGTAACTTCAGCATCTTCTGTCCTTACTTCAGCGGCGAACGGTTACGATCAATGCCGTAGCGTTCGATCTCTTTATACGGCACGGTTTTTGACTGGCGCTTGCGCACATCAACCAGCGTCACACGGTCGGTACAGGAGTAGCAGGGATCAAGGCTACCGATAATCAGCGGTGCGTCAGAAACGGTATTGCCGCGTAGCATGTAACGCAGCACCGGCCAGTTGGCGTAGGTGGCGGCACGACAGCGCCAGCGGAACAATTTTTGGTTATCACCGAGCATGCTCCAGTGCACGTCTTCACCGCGTGGCGCTTCAACAAAGCCGAGCGCGAATGCGTGAGGTTTATAGCTAAAGCCTTCGGTCAGCAGTGGGGTATCCGGCATGTTGTCGAGAGCAAATTCCAGCATTGCCAGCGAATCAAACGTCTCTTTGACACGGACCATCACGCGGGAGAAAACATCGCCGCCGGTGAAGGTAAACAGTGTTTTTGGAATATTGCCGTAGTCGGCGTAGGGGTGATCAAAGCGCAAATCACGGGCAAAACCACTGCCGCGGATCAGCGGCCCTACAGGGCTATAATCACGGGCGATTTGTCGGTCGAGAATGCCAATGCCCTGAGTGCGTTGTTCCATATTCGGCGTGGCAAGCAGCATTTCTACCAGCTCCGACACGTCGGCGCGCATCTCGCGCACCAGTTTCAGCGTTTGCAGACGTTGCTCTTTGAGAATATCGCGGCGAACACCACCAATCAGATTCAGACCGTAGGTTTTACGCGACCCGGTCAGCAATTCCGCCATTGTCATCGACTTTTCCCGCACGCGGAAAAATTGCATAAAGCCGGTATCAAAACCAACAAAATGGCAGGAGAGGCCAAGGTTGAGCAAATGACTGTGTAACCGTTCGACTTCCAGCAGAATCGAGCGAATGGTATGCGCTCGTTGCGGCACCTCAATCCTCAGTGCATTTTCAACCGAGTTGGTATAGGCCACACTGTGGGCAAAACCGCAAATCCCACACACGCGGTCCGATAAGAAGGTCACTTCGTTGTAGCCCATCCGCGTTTCTGCCAGTTTCTCCATGCCGCGATGGACATAAAACAGGCGGTAATCAGCATCGACAATTTGCTCGCCATCCACAAACAAGCGGAAGTGACCCGGTTCATCGGAGGTGATATGCAGCGGGCCGACAGGGATCACCCGCGCATCGCTGTTGCCCTTATTGATAAACGGATACGTTTCGGAATCAGTCGTCGGTTCAGGGCGCAGTCGATAATCCATCGCATCTTTGCGCAGCGGATGCATATCTTCCGGCCAGTCATCGGGCAACACCAGGCGACGCTGATCCGGCAGGCCAACCGGAATCAGCCCGTACATATCGCGAATTTCTCGCTCGCCCCAGACCGCGGCAGGGACGCGCGGTGTGACTGACGGAAACTCCCGACTGTCGGCATCGACCAGTGCCTTCACCACGATCCAGCATTTTTCGGCCCCTTCCATAGAAAGGGCATAATAAACCGCGTAATGACCGTTAAGTGTCCGCTCGTCGTTGCCAAACAGGACCGGAAGCCAGCCATCATGTTGATAATAAAGATACTGTACAACGTCAGGCAGCAGATTGATTTTCACCGTAATGGTGACCTGTTCAGGCGTTTGTCGCTCTTCATCCAGCACCGCGCCGGGGAACTGCGTTTTCAGGGCGGCGAGAATCGCTTCGCCACGATTTGACGATGAATTAACGTTCACTGTGTTTCTCCGAAACAGATGCGGTGCCTGAAGGCAAAAAATCATGCCAGGTGCTACGTTGTGCAGGCAGGTCGTGCGTCCCTGAGAGGACTATAGTGGAAGCGCCCGCCAGGATCCTGATGACAGGTTGTGGAATATGCGTTCCCATCGCCAGCATCATGACCAGCAGAATCACCATTGGCGAGGTGGTCAACCAGCCGAGATCACCCCGGTTAACGGCCTGCGGCGGTTTCGCCATTAACACCCGCGCAGCCATCCGTACCAGGCCCGCCAGCACCAGCGTTAACAGCAATAACAGCAGGACGATAATCAGCAGATGATTACGTGCCAGTCCGGCGGTAACGGTCATAAATTCGCTAAGAAAAATGTTGAAGGGCGGCATCCCTGCCAGCGCCAGCGCACCGCCGCCAAACAGCACGGCGGTAAATGGCATGATTTTGAGCATCCCACAGACGACGTTGAGATCGCGTGTGCCGTACTTGAGCAGTACATTGCCGGAACCGCAGAACAGCAGCGTTTTTGCCAGACTGTGGTTTAAGGTGTGCAGCAGCGCGGCAAAAATTCCCAGCGGCCCGCCAATGCCTAACGCCACCGCGACCAGTCCCATGTTCTCCACGCTGGAGTACGCCAGCAGACGCTTAATGTCCCGCTGTACCAGAATGAAAAATGCCGCCACGGCAACCGACAACATGCCGAAGATGAGCAATAACCGGTTGGGGAAATCGCTGCCGATGGCCTGGCAAATAATGATGTAATAGCGAATAAGCACCAACAGCGCGCAGTTCAGCAATACGGCGGAGAGCAGGGCGCTGACCGGACTCGGCGCTTCACTGTGAGCATCTGGCAGCCAGGCGTGCATGGGGAATAGCCCGGTTTTAGTGCCAAAGCCAATTAGCACAAACACAAAGGCCAACAGCATTAATGTTGGGTCAAGCAAGGACGATTGCTTAAGAACCTCGCTCCAGAATATCGCCATTTCTGCCTGCGGCATAACGCTGGCGGCGTTGGCGTATACCAGCACGGTACCGAACAGACCAAAAGCGACACCAACAGTACAAATAATGATGTACTTCCATGCTGCTTCCAGCGATGAACGCTGACCGTAAATGCCTACCAGAAACGCCGAGCTTAAGGTGGTGGCTTCGATCGCCGCCCACATCACAATCAGGTTATTGCTGGTAACAACCAGCAGCATGGTGAACAAAAACAGATGGAAGAAACCGTAGTAATCGCACAGCGTAACGGGTGAAAGCTCGCCGTGTGCCACTTCATGACGCATGTAGCCAATCGAGTAAACACCGGTGAGAAAGCCAATCACACCAAGAATGGCGAGGAACAAACCGCCCAGACCATCAATATGAAGCCACAGTCCCGCAGCGAATATTTCTCCTGCATCAGCGGCAGTTTGGACCACCCAGAGTGCCAGAATCAGCAGCAGTGTGATCCCTAAGCAATGTAATACTGTCACCGTGCGAGTCGCAGAGTGCCCCCGTTTCCGGCAGGCAAAACAGAGCAGCGAAAAAAGCAGCGGCGTGAGCAGGAGTAAAGCGAACATCACAGAATAACTCATCTCATTATCCCTTCAGCGCGGTCAAGTTGTTCACGTCCAGCGTGCCGTGGGTACGCCATATTTTTCTTGCCAGTAACACCATCACAATGACGGCGAAGATGGCGTCGGTAGCGATACCAATTTCCACCAGTTCCGGTGCACGCCAGGCTAGAAGCGCCAGCACCAGATGGGAGCCGTTTTCCATCAGGCAGTAACCAAAAATTTGCCGCAGGATATTGCGCTGGCTAACAATGCACAGCAGGCCAAGCAGAAAATGACCTAACGCCACCGCCAGCGCCGGTTTCAGTCCGGTAGCCATCGGTAGCTTCACGGGCTGAACGACAAATGCGCAAAGCAGGACAATTAACGCCGCGAGCAGTGCCATCATTGCCGGACCGAATAACGCTTTTTCCGGGATGTTCTGGGGAATATTTCGTGCAGCGTAAGTCATGATTAACGGTACCAGCAGCACTTTGGTGATAAAGGCGCTGGCGGACCAGATCAGCAGTTGCTCTGCGGTGAACAGGCACGAGAGAGTGGCGAAAATAGACACCAGCACCAGCGACTGGCAGGCGTAAAATCCGCATGACAGGCGATAGCTTTTGACGCTAATCACAAACAGCGATGTCAGCATCATCAGTCCCGCCAGATTATTTACGATCATAGAACCGGTCATTCATCATCTCCTTACTGCAACCAGGTCGCGGCGATTACGCTGGAAATCAGCGACATCACAATCAGTACAATCAGCACCAGGCGCATTGACCCTGGCAGCGGTGCGGCATCGGCGACGGCCTCGCTCGGTTTGCCGGGGACGACGCGACCAAACCAGCGAATAAACCAGGCGAAACTGGCGACCGATTCAATCATCAGCAGAATCATGGCGGGCAGCAGGATCCAGTACTCCACTGACAACGCAAAACCGGCAGCAAACAGCGGGAATTTACTGAAGAAGCCGTTGAACGGCGGTACGCCGGTAATCGCCAGCGCTGCCACGCAGAAACCCACGCCTGGCAACGGCAGGGTGTGCAATACGCCACGCAGACGCGGCAACAAGCGCGTGCCGCAGCTGTAACTCAGCGCACCTGCTACAAGGAAAAACAGGCTTTTAGCGAACGCGTGGTTGACGATGTAGGCGATGCTGCCCTCCAGCGCCAGCCGCGAGCCGAAGATGGAGAGCGACAAGCCGAAGAACATCCAGCCAAGTTGAGTGATGGTCGACCAGGCCAGCAACCGCTTCATATCCTGCTGTGGCAAATACATCAGGAAGCCATAAAGAATGGTGACCAGCGCCATGACCATGCCAACGCCGCCAATCACATGCGGGATATTGCCGCCGTCGATAATGGCGCGGGCAAAAATGTAAACGCCCACTTTCACCATCGATGCGGCGTGGAGATAGGCGCTGATCGGTGTTGGCGCTTCCATTGCGTCCGGTAGCCACGCTTGCATCGGTAGCTGGGCCGATTTCCCCCACGCGGAAAACAGGATGCCGCCATAAACCAGATAACGTGCGTCGCCGTGTAACTCGCTCATCGCGCTAAGCGCAAACGTTTCGGTCTGCAAAAACAGCGTGGCGGCGGCAAGATACAACCCCAACGAGCCGATATGAGTGATAAGTAACGCTTTTAGTGCTGAACGCTGTGCTTTATCGCTCTGGTAATAACTGATCAACGCCCAGGAGCAGCCGCCCGTAATTTCAAAAAACAACAACTGACCGAGCAGCGTCGAGGAGAGTACCAGTCCCGCCATCGCGCCGATAAACAACAGCAAAAATGCGTAATAACGATTCGTGCCGTTATGCGGGTGTTCGCGATTTTTATCCGTCAGATAACCCGTGGAGTAGATCGTGACCAGCAAACCGAGAAACACCACCACAAACAGAATCAGCGTACTCACGCGATCAATGACCAGGCCAAACAATGCCACATCCCCCACGTTGACCAACGTCAACGTGACGGCAACTTTATCGGCCTGATAAAACGCGGAGATCAGCGACAACATGCACAGCGTGGTCAGCGCGGCGAACAAAACCCCCCATTCGGCGGCCCGACGTTGTGGCGAAAACGAAACGACCAGTGCGCCGATAAAAGGCAGCATTAACGTCGTCAGAGCAAGATTTTCCATATTCCGTCAGTGCTCCTTACAGACCGGTTAACCAGAAGACCCATGCAAGCGCAGCAAGGCTGAAGCCAAGCCAGGTCACATGGTGAATGAGTAAAAAACGCCCGCGTGCCAGCGTGTTTTCTGCGATTGAGGCCAGTACAAAAATCAGCAAAACCTTGAGCAGCGTAACGACAAGTGAAGTCAGCAGGCAGGCGAGAGAAAGTTCTTGCGCGCGCTCAAAGGGCAGAAACAGGGCCACAAACAGTGCTGCCATCACGACCTGTTTCAGCCCCAGCCCCCATTTCGCCAGCGCCAGCCCGGCACCGGAATATTCTGTCAGCGGGCCTTCCTGTAATTCCTGTTCTGCTTCAGCAACATCAAAGGGAATTTTTCCCATCTCAATGAAGCAGGCAAAACCACAGGCCAGTAACGCCAGTACGGTGGTTAGCGGCGAGTTCCAGCCCATCGCCAGCGTATTGCTGATCATCTCGATATGCGTGGAATCCGCTATCAGCGCCAATACCAGCAGTGAGAGAATGAGCATGGGTTCGACCAGAATGCCGAGCGTCAACTCGCGACTGGCACCGACTCCCGCAAACGGGCTTCCGGTATCCAGCCCTGAAAGAGCAAAGAAAAAACGAAACAGGGCAAGAAGATAGATAAGGGTGATCAGATCGCCGCCGCCCGCAAAAGGGGAAACGGTAATAAATAGTGGTAGGGCCATCGCCAGCACCAGCATGCTGCTGATTAATACCCACGGCATCAGGCGGAACATCAGACCTGAAGATGTCGGCGCAACTTCCTGGCGTTTAAACAGTTTGTGGATATCGCGATAATCCTGCCAGATCCCCGGTCCGCGGCGGGAGTGCATTCGCGCGCGTATCTGCCGGGAAATACCCGTAAAAAGTGGGGTTAGCATCAGCAGAATCACGGCCTGTGCTAACGCAAGAATGACCAGATATCCGTCGCAAAGAGTTTGTCTCATGGTGATTTCCTTAGACGGCAATAGCGATTAGCAGCACAACCAGTGCGGCAACCACATACAGGCAATAGAGACGAAAGTCGCCGCTTTGCAGATGCTGTATTTCTTTGGCCAGCCGTTGGGTGGCGCTCACGATGGGGCGGATCACCCGCTCATCCCAGAAGGGTTCTGTGCTCTGAGCCCTGGCGGTGACGTGCGCAAGGCCTTTATTTAGCCTCAGCGTAGGGTCGAGCTGTTGTCGTAGACGAAATAGCGCAGAAAAGACCACACGCAGCGGCTGCATCACGCCATTGCCTGACGGGGCCATCGCATTTTCCCAGCCGTAGCCGCATGCCCAGGCATCTCCTGTGCGACGAAACGCTGCGCGGCGCGAACGACACCACAGCCAGTAAAGGCCAGGCAGCAAAGGCATCGCCAGTAGTAACAGCAACAGTAATGAGGGGGTGACCTGTGTATGAAACGTGCCGGGTACAAGTGCTATTCCGCTGGCGACAGTGACGGGAGGGGTATTGGTAAACGCATGGGCAATATGCATTATCTTCGGTGCCAGCCAACTGGCACTAAGCGCAATTAATACGCAGAGTGCCGCGAGCAGTAGCATGGCGACGATCATCGTATTTGGCACTTCCTGTGCCTCTTCAGCGTGTGTACTGCGCGGCGCACCACAGAAAGTAATACCGTACATTTTGACGAAGCACATTACTGCCAGCCCACCAGTGACTGCCAGCATTACCATAGCAATAGGACCCGCAAGTTGTAGCGCTACGGCTTCCACACGACTTAGTGAGAACAGCGACTGCCAGGTGTACCATTCGCTGATAAAACCATTCAGCGGAGGAATGGCTGATATCGCGAGGCAACCAATCAGGCATGCTGCGGCTGTCCACGGCATCCGTTTCGCCAGTGCCCCCATTTTTTCCATGTCGTGGGTATGCAAACGCGAAATAATCGCGCCCGCGCCGAGAAATAGCAGCCCTTTGAACAGCGCATGGTTGAGCAGATGAAACAGTGCGCCGAGCAGTCCAACCACGGTGAGCAGCGGGTCGTGCAGTGACAGACCGACCATCGCCACACCGACTGCCAGCAAAATAATGCCGACGTTTTCGACGGTACTCCAGGCCAGCAGCCGTTTGATATCCTGTTCCGCCAGCGCATACAGCACGCCCAGGAGCGCGGAGATTGCGCCGATCGCCATCACCAGAATGCCCCACCACAGCGGCAAACCCGTTTGCGCCAGCAGATCCATCGCCACTTTCAGGATGCCGAAAATACCGATTTTGACCATTACGCCAGACATCAACGCCGAAGCGTGCGATGGTGCGGCAGGGTGAGCGCGCGGCAACCAGCTGTGCAACGGCATCATCCCGGCTTTCGCGCCAAAACCGAAAAAGGCCAGCAGGAACACCGCCGACGCCAGCCCCGGAGAAAGTGAAAGCGTGCGGAAACTGGCAAAATCGAGGCTGCCGCTTTCGCGCCCCATCAGCAAGAAGGCGATCATTATCAGCACCGATCCGGCGTGGGCGATAAAAAAGTAGAGCATGCCAGCGTTGATCGACCTTTTATCCTGCCTGGCAATGACCAGAAACCAGGAAGACAGTGACATCATTTCAAACAGCACGATGAACCAAAAAGCGTTGTCCATCACCAGCAGGGCAACCATCGATGCGATGAAAATATTCATAAAGAAGCCCATCGCCGCCGCGCCTTTGCCCTCGTATTCGCGCATATAAGTCAATGAATAGAGCGAACAAACCACCACCAGCAAGGAGATAACCAGCACCATAAATGCCGAGAGGCTATCCATTCGCAGGGTTAAATCGGCAAAGTCAAAAGGGGTGGCAAAACGGGCGACTAAAGTTACGCCTGCATGTAATTGCGTAATTCCGCTGATAATGCCAATCACGCCGCCCACCAGCGATGTGATGCCGGAAAGCTTAATAGCCAGTCTGTCCAGACCGAGTAAAAACAGCGAAGCCAGACTGGCAAACAGATAGAGGATCAGCGACCAGGTTAATAATTGCAGGGCATCCATTAGCGTTGCTCCTGAGTGAGGGAAAGGGGATCCTCCCCGCCATTGGCAAACCAGCTTGCGGCAAGGCGCTGTTTTTCTTTCATCTGACGTTGCAGGCTATCGTCGGTGATCAGCCGTAACGCCTGATTCGGGCAAGCGCGAACGCAGGCCGGACCTTGTGGCAAGAAATCACACAGGTCGCATTTCACCGCGACGGTCTGGACACCCGGTTCCCAGCGCAGCAAAGCATGTTGGGTTGGCGCGTTTTCTTCGCCGTCTTTGAGTGAGCCTTCAGCCTGAAAAACATATTGCGCAGGGGCATTCACCGGACGGCTTCCTGAAGCGCTGATTGCGCCAAATGGGCAGACCACGGCGCAAAGCTTGCAGCCAATACAGAGGCTTTCGTTGAGTTGGATCGCATCATCCCTCTGGGAGATGGCATTGACCGGGCAGACCTGCAGGCAAGGGGCTTCCTCACAGTGATGACACACGACAGGGGCAGTGAGTGTTGACGTCTTCGCCAGGGCCAGGCGCGGGTGTTGCTGTAAACCTTGCGTTTTATGCACGTCCGAACAGGCAGCGAGACAGGTATTACATCCTGTACACCACAGTGGTTCGGCCACCACAAAGCGGTTCATGTCGGCTCCTTGAAAATGATATGAAACATTGCATTTCATATTGCATAAAGGATGCCAGTCTGATTAATTTAATATATTCAATAATTTATGAATTAACTGGATTCTGAACGGTACAAAAATGATGGTCATTAACGTTCAGCAAAAAATGGATTCGACACCCGTGTCGCAGGGGAAAGCGAGAATGTGATCTTGATCACGATAAGTGAGGTGTGCTGACCGCAAGCGCAGCCAGCACGGAATGGAGCAAAGTAATCAGGCGTGTTCTTTCAGCCAGTTCAGCACAACGTCGTGGTGATTGCTGGTTTTGAAATCGTCAAAGACATGTTCGATTTTGCCATCAGCGTCAATCAGGAAGCTGATGCGATGAATACCATCGTAGGTTTTGCCCATGAAGGACTTTTCCCCCCAGACGCCGAATTGCTCGCACACCTGGTGGTCCTCATCAGACAGGAGCGTAAAGTTAAGCAGCTCTTTTTCCGCAAAACGGGAGAGTTTTTCGGGTTTATCGGTGCTGATACCCAGCACATCAACGCCCGCTTTTTTCAACTCATCCATGTTATCGCGTAAGCCGCAGGCCTGTACGGTACAGCCGGGGGTCATGGCTTTCGGGTAGAAATAAACCAGAACACGCTGTCCCTGGAAGTCGGTCAAATTAACTTGTTCTCCGTCTTGATCCGGCAAGCTAAATTTCGGTGCGATATCACCGGCTTTCAGTGGATTCATTACTTAACTCCATCCTGTTCATCATGTTGGGAATAATTGACGACGTTAATACTGCCTTGTGCATTGAGTTCTGTACATAGGGCTTTGAACGCTTGCTCAATATTTGCTGCGTCCGCAGATGCGGGGCTGTGGGCAGTAATCTGAATATGCAACTGCGCAGCCCGTTCATTTTCAGCAGGTTGTGTGCGCGACACCAGCTCCGCAATGTTCATATGATGCGCGTCGAAAAGTGCTGTGAAGCGTTCAATTAAATGCGGGGAGTCTGCAACATCGACCTGAACCCAGACAGATGCTGGCATTGGCGGACGCGGACGCGCCGTCGTGCGCTTCATCACGATTAAAAGATCCAGTTCGGCACCTTTCAACGGTAACGTTGATTCAATCAGAGTAATGGCATTCCATGAACCGGAAAGCAGCATGATAAACGTGAACTCTTCTCCCAGCATCGCCAGGCGACTGTCTTCAATATTACAGCCGCAACTACTGACATGACGGGTGATGGTGTTCACAATTCCAGGGCGATCGGCACCCAACGCAGTGATCACCAGATAATGTTGCGATGACAGTGTCAAACTGGTTATTCCTTTAAGGGGTGAGTTGTTCTTAAGGAAAGCATAAAAAAAACATGCATACAACAATCAGAACGGTTCTGTCTGCTTGCTTTTAATGCCATACCAAACGTACCATTGAGACACTTGTTTGCACAGAGGATGGCCCATGTTCACGGGAAGTATTGTCGCGATTGTTACTCCGATGGATGAAAAAGGTAATGTCTGTCGGGCTAGCTTGAAAAAACTGATTGATTATCATGTCGCCAGCGGTACTTCGGCGATCGTTTCTGTTGGCACCACTGGCGAGTCCGCTACCTTAAATCATGACGAACATGCTGATGTGGTGATGATGACGCTGGAGCTGGCTGACGGGCGCATTCCGGTGATTGCCGGGACCGGTGCTAACGCTACTGCGGAAGCCATTAGCCTGACGCAGCGCTTCAATGACAGTGGTATCGTCGGCTGCCTGACGGTAACCCCTTACTACAATCGTCCGTCGCAAGAAGGTTTGTATCAGCATTTCAAAGCCATCGCTGAGCATACTGACCTGCCGCAAATTCTGTATAATGTGCCGTCCCGTACTGGCTGCGATCTGCTCCCGGAAACGGTGGGCCGTCTGGCGAAAGTAAAAAATATTATCGGAATCAAAGAGGCAACAGGGAACTTAACGCGTGTAAACCAGATCAAAGAGCTGGTTTCAGATGATTTTGTTCTGCTGAGCGGCGATGATGCGAGCGCGCTGGACTTCATGCAATTAGGCGGTCATGGGGTTATTTCCGTTACGGCTAACGTCGCAGCGCGTGATATGGCCCAGATGTGCAAACTGGCAGCAGAAGGGCATTTTGCCGAGGCACGCGTTATTAATCAGCGTCTGATGCCATTACACAACAAACTATTTGTCGAACCCAATCCAATCCCGGTGAAATGGGCATGTAAGGAACTGGGTCTTGTGGCGACCGATACGCTGCGCCTGCCAATGACACCAATCACCGACAGTGGTCGTGAGACGGTCAGAGCGGCGCTTAAGCATGCCGGTTTGCTGTAAAGTTTAGGGAGATTTGATGGCTTACTCTGTTCAAAAGTCGCGCCTGGCAAAGGTTGCGGGTGTTTCGCTTGTTTTATTACTCGCTGCCTGTAGTTCTGACTCACGCTATAAGCGTCAGGTCAGTGGTGATGAAGCCTACCTGGAAGCGGCACCGCTTGCGGAGCTTCATGCCCCGGCTGGAATGATTTTGCCGGTGACCTCCGGTGATTATGCAATCCCGGTGACCAACGGTAGTGGTGCTGTCGGTAAGGCGCTGGACATTCGTCCACCAGCCCAGCCGCTGGCACTGGTTTCTGGCGCGCGTACCCAGTTCACGGGCGATACCGCTTCATTGCTGGTGGAAAATGGTCGTGGCAATACTCTGTGGCCGCAGGTGGTTAGCGTGCTGCAGGCGAAAAACTACACCATTACCCAACGTGATGATGCTGGTCAGACACTGACCACCGATTGGGTACAATGGAACCGTCTGGACGAAGACGAGCAGTATCGTGGTCGTTATCAAATCTCTGTTAAGCCGCAGGGTTATCAGCAGGCGGTTACGGTTAAACTGCTGAACCTGGAACAGGCGGGCAAACCGGTTGCAGACGCGGCTTCCATGCAGCGTTACAGCACGGAGATGATGAACGTTATTTCCGCTGGTCTGGATAAATCTGCCACTGACGCCGCGAACGCTGCGCAAAATCGTGCCTCCACCACTATGGACGTACAAAGTGCAGCTGATGACACCGGTTTACCAATGCTGGTCGTACGCGGGCCGTTCAATGTGGTTTGGCAACGTCTGCCAGCGGCGCTGGAAAAAGTGGGCATGAAAGTGACCGACAGCACCCGTTCGCAGGGCAACATGGCCGTAACTTATAAGCCGCTGTCTGACAGCGACTGGCAGGAACTGGGCGCGAGCGATCCAGGCCTGGCATCCGGTGACTATAAACTGCAGGTTGGTGATTTAGATAACCGCAGCAGCCTACAGTTCATCGATCCGAAAGGTCATACTCTGACTCAGAGTCAGAACGACGCGCTGGTAGCTGTCTTCCAGGCTGCGTTTAGCAAGTAAAAATACAGGGCTGGAATCATCCGGCCCTTTTTTCTGATATGATACGCAAACGTGTGCGTCGGCAGGAAAACGCGATTTTAGCGGTAATTCGCACGAAATTTGTTTGTCGGACGTAGTTCGGATAAGGCGTTCACGCCGCATCCGACAAAACATCCGGCACACCAGACAGCAAAAGATTTTAAAACGTTAATTCACACCCAGGAGTGATAAAGATGCAAAAGCAAGCTGAGTTGTATCGTGGTAAAGCGAAAACCGTATACAGCACGGAAAACCCGGACCTGTTGGTGCTCGAATTCCGCAATGATACGTCAGCAGGGGATGGCGCGCGCATTGAGCAGTTTGATCGCAAAGGTATGGTGAACAACAAGTTCAACTACTTCATTATGAGCAAACTGGCTGAAGCGGGTATCCCGACTCAAATGGAGCGTCTGCTCTCTGATACCGAATGTCTGGTGAAAAAGCTGGATATGGTACCGGTTGAGTGTGTCGTGCGTAACCGTGCTGCGGGCTCTCTGGTGAAACGTCTTGGAATCGAAGAAGGTATTGAGCTGAACCCGCCGCTGTTCGATCTGTTCCTGAAAAACGACGCCATGCACGATCCGATGGTCAACGAATCTTACTGCGAAACCTTTGGCTGGGTGAGCAAAGAGAACCTGGCGCGTATGAAAGAGCTGACCTACAAAGCGAACGACGTGCTGAAAAAACTGTTCGATGATGCTGGTCTGATTCTGGTCGACTTCAAGCTGGAATTTGGTCTGTACAAAGGCGAAGTGGTACTGGGTGATGAGTTCTCCCCGGACGGTAGCCGCCTGTGGGACAAAGAAACGCTGGAGAAAATGGACAAAGACCGTTTCCGCCAGAGCCTCGGTGGCCTGATCGAGGCCTATGAAGCCGTCGCCCGCCGCCTGGGTGTACAGCTGGACTGATTTTTCTGTTCATCATCTTGCCGTGCTGCTAGCACGGCAAGACAACCATTCTCGTAAGATGTGCATTGAACGCTCATTCCTCCGCCATTTCATCCCGTTTTCCTGTGGTAATCTTCCTCTGAACCACCTACGATCATTTCTATAATGAATATATTGTTGAGGTATCTATGCGTTGGCAAGGGCGACGTGAAAGTGACAATGTTGAAGACAGGCGCAATAGCTCCGGCGGTCCGTCAATGGGCGGTCCCGGTTTCCGTCTGCCGAGCGGTAAAGGCGGGCTGATTTTACTGATAGTCGTGCTGGTTGCAGGCTACTATGGCGTTGATTTAACCGGGTTGATGACCGGGCAGCCGGTTTCTCAACTGCAATCAACGCGGTCAATTAGCCCAAATGAAGACGAAGCCGCAAAATTCACCTCGGTGATTCTGGCAACCACGGAAGACACCTGGGGACAACAGTTCGAGAAGATGGGTAAGACCTATCAGCAACCGAAGCTGGTCATGTACCGTGGAATGACGCGTACCGGATGCGGGGCGGGCCAGTCCATAATGGGGCCGTTCTATTGCCCGGCGGATGGCACGGTTTATATCGATCTCTCCTTCTATGATGACATGAAAGACAAACTTGGCGCGGATGGCGATTTTGCCCAGGGGTACGTTATCGCCCATGAAGTCGGTCATCATGTGCAGAAACTGTTAGGCATCGAGCCGAAAGTTCGTCAACTGCAACAAAACGCGACGCAGGCGGAAGTGAACCGCTTATCTGTGCGTATGGAACTCCAGGCCGACTGTTTTGCCGGTGTCTGGGGGCATAGTATGCAGCAGCAAGGCGTTCTGGAAACCGGCGATCTGGAAGAGGCGCTGAACGCGGCGCAGGCCATCGGCGATGACCGTTTACAACAGCAAAGTCAGGGGCGAGTAGTACCAGACAGTTTCACTCATGGCACTTCTCAGCAACGCTACAGCTGGTTTAAACGTGGTTTCGACAGCGGCGATCCGGCACAATGCAATACTTTTGGTAAAAGCATTTAACTTCCGGGGCAGGGATGGCTGAACTGACTGCGCTTCACACATTAACAGCGCAAATGAAACGTGAAGGGATCCGCCGCTTGCTGGTGTTGAGCGGGGAAGAGGGTTGGTGTTTTGATCATGCGCTTAAGTTACGTGATGCCTTACCTGGCGACTGGCTGTGGATTTCGCCGCAGCCAGATGCTGAAAACCACTGTTCTCCCTCGGCACTACAAACTTTACTTGGGCGCGAGTTCCGGCATGCGGTATTCGACGCCCGCCACGGCTTTGATGCCGCTGCCTTTGCCGCACTTAGCGGAACGTTGAAAGCGGGAAGCTGGCTGGTTTTGTTACTCCCTGTATGGGAAGAGTGGGAAAACCAACCTGATGCCGACTCGCTGCGCTGGAGTGATTGCCCTGACCCTATTGCGACGCCGCATTTTGTCCAGCATTTCAAACGCGTACTTACGGCGGATAACGACGCTATCCTCTGGCGGCAAAACCAGCCGTTCTCGTTGGCGCATTTTACTCCCCGTACTGACTGGCACCCCGCGACCGGCGCACCACAACCAGAACAACAGCAAATCTTACAGCAGCTACTGACCATGCCGTCGGGCGTGGCAGCGGTAACTGCTGCGCGTGGGCGCGGTAAATCGGCGCTGGCAGGGCAACTCATTTCTCGTATTGCGGGTAGTGCGATTGTCACTGCGCCCGCAAAAGCGGCAACGGATGTACTGGCACAATTTGCGGGCGAGAAGTTTCGCTTTATTGCGCCGGATGCCTTGTTAGCCAGCGATGAGCAAGCCGACTGGCTGGTGGTCGACGAAGCCGCAGCCATACCTGCGCCGTTGTTGCATCAACTGGTATCGCGTTTTCCTCGAACGTTGTTAACCACTACGGTGCAGGGCTACGAAGGCACCGGACGTGGTTTTTTGCTGAAATTTTGCGCTCGCTTTCCGCATTTACACCGTTTTGAACTGCAACAGCCGATCCGCTGGGCACAGGGATGCCCGCTGGAAAAAATGGTTAGTAATGCACTGGTTTTTGACGATGAAAACTTCACCCATACACCACAAGGCAATATTGTCATTTCCGCATTTGAACAGACGTTATGGCGAATCGAGCCAGAAACGCCGTTAAAGGTTTATCAGTTATTGTCTGGTGCGCACTACCGGACTTCGCCACTGGATTTACGCCGCATGATGGATGCACCAGGGCAACATTTTTTACAGGCGGCTGGCGAAAACGAGATTGCCGGAGCGCTGTGGCTGGTGGATGAGGGTGGATTATCTCAAGAACTCAGTCAGGCGGTATGGGCAGGTTTTCGTCGCCCGCGGGGTAATCTGGTGGCCCAGTCGCTGGCGGCGCACGGCAGCAATCCACTGGCGGCGACATTGCGTGGACGGCGGGTCAGCCGGATAGCAGTTCATCCGGCGCGTCAGCGCGAAGGCGTTGGGCAACAGCTCATTGCCAGCGCTTTGCAATATAGGCCTGGCCTCGACTATCTTTCGGTGAGTTTTGGTTACACCGGGGAGTTATGGCGTTTCTGGCAACGCTGCGGTTTTGTGCTGGTGCGAATGGGTAATCATCGTGAAGCCAGCAGCGGTTGCTATACGGCGATGGCGCTGTTACCGATGAGTGATGCGGGTAAACAGCTGGCTGAACGTGAGCATTTCCGTTTACGTCGCGATGCGCAAGCTCTCGCGCAGTGGAATGGCGAAATGCTTCCTGTTGATCCACTAAACGATATCGTGCTTTCTGACGACGACTGGCTTGAGCTGGCCGGTTTTGCTTTCGCTCATCGTCCGCTATTAACATCGTTAGGTTGCTTATTGCGTCTGCTACAAACCAGTGAACTGGCATTACCGGCGCTGCGTGGGCGTTTACAGAAAAACGTCAGCGACGCGCAGTTATGTACCACACTTAAACTTTCAGGCCGCAAGATGTTACTGGTCCGTCAGCGGGAAGAGGCCGCGCAGGCGCTGTTCGCACTTAATGATGTTCGCACTGAGCGTCTGCGCGATCGCATAACGCAATGGCAATTTTTTCACTGACTCCTTCAATTTTCTCCCATGGTCATTGTGAGTCAGCGGCGTAAAATTAATGACATCAGTTAAGGAGTTCGCCATGAAACATGACCATTTTGTTGTTCAAAGCCCGGATAAACCTGCGCAACAGTTATTGCTGCTTTTTCACGGCGTCGGTGATAACCCGGTAGCGATGGGGGAGATTGGCAGTTGGTTTGCACCGTTGTTCCCGGATGCGCTGGTGGTGAGTGTCGGAGGCGCGGAGCCGAGCGGTAATCCGGCGGGGCGTCAGTGGTTTTCGGTGCAGGGTATTACGGAAGATAATCGCCAGGCGCGTGTGGATGCGATCATGCCGACGTTTATTGAAACGGTACGCTACTGGCAGAAACAGAGTGGAGTAGGGGCTAACGCCACGGCGCTAATTGGTTTCTCACAAGGCGCGATTATGGCGCTGGAGAGCATTAAAGCCGAACCGGGCCTTGCTTCGCGCGTCATTGCCTTTAACGGACGCTATGCGAGCCTGCCGGAAACCGCGTCTACAGCCACGACAATTCACTTGATTCATGGTGGTGAAGATCCGGTTATCGATCTGGCGCATGCGGTTGCGGCGCAGGAAGCATTAATCAGTGCTGGTGGTGACGTGACGCTGGATATCGTGGAGGATTTAGGCCATGCGATCGACAATCGCAGTATGCAATTTGCCCTGGATCACTTGCGTTATACCATTCCGAAACATTATTTCGACGAAGCGCTAAGTGGCGGTAAGCCTGGCGATGATGATGTGATTGAAATGATGTAATAATAGCCGGGTAGGGCTGATAAGACCGTATCAGACATCATGGCCGGATGCGGCGTGAACGCCTTATCCGGCCACTCAGCTTACTTCTTCGGTTGATCCTTTTTCGGCCAGTCGTCGTCATCGTCCCACTTATCGTTGAAATCACGATGCGGGGGAAGCTCCGGCTTGTTGGCGAGAAATTTCTTATGGTCGACGCGCTTGAGATCTTTAATCACGTTCAGCAGGACGCCTACCAAAAAGACAATCACCAGAATCCACCAATATTTAGCCAGCCAGTCCATGCTTATTTCCTCTTGCAGAACCACTCATCACGCGACGAGCTGTTCCATGATACGTTGATACATACGGGCAAGTAGCTGCAGGTCGGCAGCGTTCACACATTCATTAATTTTATGAATAGTGGCATTGACCGGCCCGAGTTCCACCACCTGCGCCCCCATGCGAGCAATAAAGCGCCCGTCGGACGTTCCGCCTGTGGTCAGTAGCTGCGGTTTAATTTCATTATAGTGCTCAACCGCGTTAACGACCGCATCCACCAGTTTACCGCGCGCGGTCAAAAATGGCTGCCCGGAAAGCCACCAATCCACCGTATAGCGCAGTTGATGTTTTTCAAGCAGGGCAAGCACCTGCGCTTTGATCATCTCATCAGTCAGTTCGGTGCTGAAGCGGAAGTTAAACTGCACAAACAGTTCACCCGGAATAACGTTGTTACTGCCCGTTCCCGCCTGAATATTGGCAATCTGCATACTGGTCGCCGGGAAGAATTCATTGCCTTGATCCCACTCAATAGCCACTAATTCATTAAGGAAAGGTGCTGCGCGATGTACCGGATTGTCAGCCAGATGTGGGTAGGCAACATGCCCCTGAACGCCATGAATGGTTAGGTTGCAGGTTAACGATCCACGACGACCATTTTTCACCACATCACCTACCACTTCGATACTCGACGGTTCGCCGACCAGGCAGTAATCGAGACGCTCATTACGTGCCATTAACGCTTCGACGACTTTTACCGTACCGTTGTGGGCACTGGCTTCTTCATCAGAGGTGATCAGAAATGCCAGTCGCCCCGTATGGTTGGGATGTTGTGCGACAAAACGTTCTGCAGCTACCACCATCGCCGCCAGCGAGCCTTTCATATCTGCCGCACCGCGCCCGAATAACATGCCGTCACGAATGGTTGGTTCAAACGGCGGATTGATCCAACGATCGGCGTCGCCAGGCGGCACCACGTCGGTATGCCCGGCAAAGGCCAATGTTTCACCTTGCCCACGCCATGCCCAAAAATTCTGCGTATCGGCAAAATCCATGCGTTCAACGGTAAAACCGATCGCCTGCAAACGTTCAATCAACAAAGCCTGGCATCCTGCGTCATCAGGACTCAGGGAAGGGCGGCGAATAAGCTGTTGTGTCAGCTCAATAACCGGGCACGACATAGACTACACCTCATGGAAAAATTGCTGATAACTGGAATCACTGAAACCCAGCAGCATAGGCTTACCGGGCGCGCAGAGCAATGGACGTTTGATAATTGCAGGCATTTCAGTCATTAATGCCGCCGCAGAGGCCGCATCGGTGATTTTATTGCGGGTGGTTTCGTCCAGTTTACGCCAGGTTGTACCACGGGTGTTGAGTAACGCTTCCCAGCCTAATTCGTTGATAAAACCGTTCAATAATTCGCTGTCCAGCCCATCGACGCGGTAATCATGAAAACGATAGTCGATGTTATTGGCTTCCAGCCAACGGCGAGCCTTTTTAATGGTGTCACAATTTTTGATACCGTAAAGTGTAACCATAATGAATCCTTTTTCGATTTATGAGAATAAATACTCATTTAAGAGTGAAAACATTTTGCCTGCAAATGATTATCAGGAAATATAACATTATCGAAGTATTCAAATTAACAACTATTAAATAATATTAAACATTTTTAACGTAAACATTAAGAATATTCATCTTGTTATCTGTCTGTATTTTAACCAGAATTAAATCAGTATTAGATGCCGTATGAATATCTCGAAATGTTGCTGTGTATCACATACAAATCATCACCGCAGGACCATAGTATTTACATAAGGTTTGTCCCCCGGAGGTAGTCATCGCAGCAATCGAGTAAATTAGCTTCACCACGGTATATTGTTTCCGTAGAATACCCATAATTATAAGAGAGGTTGTTATGATTGAACGTGAACTGGGGAACTGGAAAGACTTTATCGAAGTTATGCTTCGTAAGTAATTCCTGAGACAAAGTACAAACAGCAAGAACCCGCTGAGCAGGTTCTTAATCGGAAAGTTGAAAAAAGTTGAAAAAGGCGACACATTAGCATGTCGCCTTTTTTATTGCTTATTCCGGGCGCGGCTTCAGCGGGAAGCGGCGGCGCACCAGCACAAAGAACAGCGGCACGAAGTAAATAGCCAGAATAGTAGCTGAAATCATCCCGCCCATTACGCCAGTACCCACCGCATGCTGACCACCGGAACCGGCACCCGTGCTGGTTGCCATTGGCAATACGCCGAAGATAAATGCCAGCGAGGTCATCAGAATCGGGCGTAAACGCTGACGGCAGGCGTGGAGCGTTGCTTCAAACAGGTCGTGGCCTTTTTGGTTCATCTCGTTAGCAAACTCGACGATCAGGATGGCGTTTTTCGCCGATAAACCAATGACCGTTAACAGGCCCACCTGGAAGTAAACGTCGTTTTCCAGCCCGCGCATCCAGGTTGCCAGCAGCGCGCCGATTACCCCCAGCGGCACGACCAGCATTACCGAGAACGGTACCGACCAGCTTTCATACAATGCAGTCAGACACAGGAATACCACCAGCAAGGAAATGGCGTACAGCGCCGGAGCCTGCGCGCCGGAAAGCCGCTCCTGATACGACATCGCCGTCCACTCCAGACCAAAGCCGTTTGGCAGCTGCTTCACTAACGATTCCATAATATCCATCGCCGTACCGGTACTGACCCCCGGTGCGGCTTCCCCAACAATTTCAACCGCAGAATAACCGTTATAGCGTTCCAGACGCGGCGAGCCTGTCTCCCAGCGTGAGGTCGCGAAAGCAGAGAAGGGCACCATGCCGCCATCTTTATTTCGGACATACCAGAGATTGATGTCATCTGGCAGCATGCGATACGGCGCAGCTGCCTGCACATAGACTTTCTTCACGCGACCGCGATCCATAAAGTCATTCACATAGCTCGAACCCCAGGCGGTTTGCAGTGTGTCGTTAATATCGTCGATAGCAACGCCCAGCGCCTGAGCTTTACGCTGGTCGATATCAATCTGCAACTGCGGACTGTCGTCGAGGCCGTTATGGCGCACACGGGTTAGCTCCGGGTTTTCCGCCGCCAGCGCCAGCAACTGGTTACGTGCTGCCATCAGCGCATCGTGACCTGCTCCAGCGTGGTCCTGCAACTCCATATCAAAACCCGCAGAACTACCAAGACCGCTAATTGCTGGCGGGCTGCTGGCGATAACGCGAGCTTCTTTAATCTTGTTAAACGCCTTCGTTGCACGCTCGATAATGGCAAATGAGGTGCCGGTCTTACTGTCGCGTTCGCTCCAGTCTTTCAGGCGGATAAACATTCGCGCCACGTTTTGCCCGTTACCCCCAGGGCCAGAACCAACAGTGGCAAACACCGACATGATGTTGTCTTTTTCATGGGTGAAGTAATATTTCTCGATTTGCTCAACGACTTTCAGGGTCTGTTGTTGGGTTGAACCGCTGGGCAATTGTACCGAGGTAGTAAACATGCCACGGTCTTCCAGCGGTAAGAACGACGTCGGCAAACGCAGGAACAGGAACACCATGCCGCCAAGCAGCAGGACATAAATCACAATCCAGCGCAGGCTGCGGTGGAGAATTTTCGCCACCCCTTTTTCGTAGCGTTCGGCGTTGCGGTTAAACATCTGGTTAAACCAGGCAAAAAAGCCTTTTTGCCCGTGATGCTCACCTTTTTTCAGTGGCTTAAGTAGTGTGGCACACAGAGCCGGAGTGAGGATCATCGCTACCAGTACTGACAGCACCATCGCCGCAACAATGGTAATAGAGAACTGGCGATAGATGGCACCGGTGGTGCCGCCGAAGAAGGCCATTGGTACAAATACCGCCGAAAGCACCATCGCAATCCCGACCAGTGCCCCCTGGATCTGCCCCATCGATTTACGTGTGGCTTCGCGAGGAGTGAGTCCTTCCTCACTCATAATACGTTCGACGTTTTCCACCACCACGATGGCGTCATCCACCAGCAGACCGATCGCCAGCACCATCGCGAACATGGTTAAGGTGTTGACGCTGTAACCGAAGGCGTAAAGTACGGAGAAGGTTCCCATCAACACCACCGGCACGGCGATAGTGGGTATCAGCGTGGCGCGGAAGTTTTGCAGGAACAGATACATAACGAGGAAAACCAGAGCGATAGCTTCCAGCAGCGTTTTCACCACGTCTTCAATGGAGGCTTTAACAAACGAGGTGGTTTCATACGCCACCTTGTATTCCAGTCCATGCGGGAAATACTGCGCCAGCTCGTCGAGACGATTGAGCACCAGCTCCGCTGTCGCCATTTCGTTAGCGCCGGAGGCCAGTTTTACCCCCAGCCCGGAGGCTGGCTTACCATTGAAGCGGCTAAGATAATCGTATTTCTCCGCCCCCATTTCGACGGTGGCGACATCGCCCAGCCTTACCTCTGAGCCGTCCTGATTCACCCGCAAGGTGATATCGCGGAACTGTTCTGGTGTTTGCAGCAGTGACTGGGCGTTAATGGTGGCGTTGAGCGCCTGCTTATCGACGGAAGGTGTACCCCCAAGTTGCCCAACCGCAATCTGCGCGTTCTGTGACTCAATGGCATCAGTGACATCTTTAGCCGTCATCTGGAAACTGTTGAGTTTCGCCGGGTCCAGCCAGATACGCATGGAATATTGCGAACCATAGGCATCGATATCCCCGACGCCATTCACGCGGCTTAACGGGTCCTGAATATTACTGGCAACATAATCAGCAATATCCTGTTTATCCATCGAACCATCGGTAGAGACGAAGGCAATGGTCAGAATGTTGGTATCGCCGGTTTTACGCACCGTCACGCCCTGATTTTGCACCGCCTGCGGTAACTTTCGCATGGCTGATTGCAGCTGGTTTTGTACTTGCTGCACGGCTTCGTCCGGATCGGTGCCTGCTTTAAAACTTAAAGTGACAGATGCCTGACCGGTGCCACTGCTCTGAGATGACATATACATGAGATTATCGAGGCCAGTCATATTTTGCTCGATAACCTGGGTCACGGTGTTTTCCAGCGTCTGGGCCGATGCGCCGGGATAGTTAGCGGTCACTCGCACATTCGGTGGCGCGAGATCGGGGTATTGTTCAACGGGCAATGAAAAAATCGCCAGGGTACCTGTCAGACACAACAGGATTGCCAGCACCCAGGCAAAAATGGGGCGATCAATAAAGAAATTCGCCATTAAAAGAGGACCTCGTGTTTCTGCGTATCGTTGTAGGCTTGACTTGCTTCACTGTAGCGGCAAGGTACGAGCCAATCGTGGAGAAAAAAAGGAGTTAATGTAAATTATCATGCCCTTTTATACTGAACCTTAAGTGCAAGCATTCTTTGGTCAGTAGGAGGCATTACATTAACTGACTTTCCTCACCCTCCGCAGAGCGAAAGCTAATACTCACTAACGTACCGCCGCCGGAAGGTTGTGAAAAAGTCAGCGTCCCACCTAGCCGTTCCGCGCGTTCGCGCATGATATTCAGACCATAATGACCTTCGGGTTCTTTCGGTTCACCGATACCAATCCCGTTATCACGGATATAAACCGTGTGATTGCCGTCCGGCGCGGTGACGCAACTGACGGCGATTTCGCTGGCGTTGGCGTGCTTCATCGCATTCAGCACCGCTTCGCGAATAATTTGCAACAAATGCACCTGCATTTGCGCATCCAGTGCCAGGGTTGGCAGACGGCAGTCGAGGGTCAGTTTGGCGCTGGTTTGATTTTGTAACGTATCCAGCATTTCCCTCAACGCGGAGGGGAGATCCGCCTGCTGCAGCGTCAGGCGAAAAGTAGTCAACAGCTCGCGTAACTGCCGATAAGCATCATTCAACGCCTGGGAAAAATCGGCCATGATACTTTGTGCGGTGGCGTTATCTTCCGGTATCGAACGCTTAAGTAACGTCAACTGGATACGTAAGTAAGAAAGTACCTGAGCCAGCGAGTCGTGCAATTCGCGGGCGATGGTTGCACGTTCTTCCATCAACAATAACTGCTGAAAATGCTTCTGCGCCTGATTAAAGTACAAACCGCGTCCCAGCATCGACGAAACGCTGTTAAGCAGCGGTTCTGATGATGAAACGTGACTATTTTGCCAGTGCAGTTCGCCGTAAACCGTCTCTTGCATTGTCACCGGTAAAATCTGCATCGGCAATTCCGGGTTTGGTTGCCCTTCGCTAATCCGCCAGTTTTCACCGACATTTAACTCCAGATATTCAGCCGCTTCATTGTCGCGAACAATCTGCAAAATATGGCGGAAACAATGCACATCAATCTGGCTGGTGTTCAGCGCCTGCGAACATTGATACAACACCTCCAGACGACGCTTGGCCTCGTGGAGATCGCGGGTCTTTTCTTCTACTGACGCCTCCAGCGAACGGTACAATTTATGCAGCTCGCTCGACATCTGGTTAAAGGTTTTTGCAAGCAGGCCAAGCTCATTCGGCAGGCTGGTATCCAGCGGTGGCGAGTCGAACTGTCCGTGTTCAATACGCTGACTGGCGGTAACCAGCTGATTCAGCGGGGCAACCACCTGATGGCGTATGCGGCGCAAAGTAAAAAAGACCAGCGTGAAAATACCGATGCCGCCAGCCAGGGAAATCGCCACCACCAGCAGCATTTTGCGTTCAGCGTAGTGCTGTAAAGCCAGCACGAACAGGTCTATCTGATTAACATAGTTATTAATATTGGCCTGATACCACGGCAAGTCGCCCTTGCTGAGACGATTATTCATCTCCAGCCAGTTAGCATTCAGATGCGCATAGCGAGTTTTTACTGCCTCTGGCACATACCAGACGTTGAGGTTGGTTAATACCGGTGAATGCAGTGCCTGCTGAAATAACTGGCGATGTGCATTGAGTTGTGGACTGCCACTTTGCAAGTCGTAGCCCAGGCGGTAACTCTGCATACGCAGCGATCCGGCAATATTGATAGCCTCAGCGTCGCGCAAACTGCTCGCCAGAGTTAGCAGAGCGATACCCGTGGAAAGAATCGACAGCAGCACAATGTAAAAAAAGGCCCGGGCCAGACTGGCCGAGACGGGTCGTTTAACAATCACACGCGTCTTCTCCACAAAAAATCATTAATGTTCCAGTTCGCTGAAACGCAATTTAGTCAATGATGGGATTATTTGATCTGCCACAGTTTATAGCGAAATAGTTACTTATTCTGGGCACATGAACATTGCCGATTCCCCTGTAAGTCGGGTAATAACAACACTCATATAAAGAATAAGGTTTTTACAACCAAAAAAGAAGGTCGTTATGAATCGTTTTATTATGGCCAACAGTCAGCAATGTCTGGGTTGTCATGCTTGTGAAATCGCTTGTGTCATGGCTCACAATGATGAGCAACATGTCCTGAGCCAACATCATTTTCATCCCCGAATTACGGTTATCAAACATCAGCAGCAACGTAGTGCAGTGACCTGTCACCATTGTGAAGATGCGCCCTGCGCCCGTAGCTGCCCTAATGGCGCAATCAGCCACGTTGATGACAGCATTCAGGTCAATCAGCAAAAGTGTATTGGCTGTAAATCCTGCGTGGTGGCCTGTCCGTTTGGTACGATGCAAATCGTCCTGACACCCGTCGCAGCGGGCAAGGTTAAAGCCACGGCGCATAAATGCGACCTTTGTGCAGGGCGCGAAAACGGTCCTGCCTGTGTCGAGAATTGCCCGGCGGACGCGCTGCAGCTGGTCACTGACGCCGCACTCTCAGGCATGGCGAAATCCCGCCGCTTGCGTACCGCACGTCAGGAACATCAACCGTGGCATGCCAGTACCGCTGCACAAGAAATGCCGGTAATGAGTAAAGTCGAACAAATGCAGGCAACGCCCGCGCGTGGCGAGCCGGATAAACTGGCGATTGAAGCGCGCAAAACCAGTTTTGATGAAATTTATCTGCCATTCCGTGCCGATCAGGCACAACGGGAAGCCTCGCGCTGCCTTAAATGCGGCGAGCACAGCGTTTGTGAATGGACCTGCCCGCTGCATAACCATATACCGCAGTGGATTGAACTGGTGAAAGCCGGAAACATCGACGCCGCCGTCGAGCTTTCTCACCTGACCAACACCCTGCCGGAAATTACCGGACGCGTTTGTCCGCAAGACCGTTTGTGTGAAGGTGCCTGTACTATTCGCGATGAGCACGGTGCGGTAACTATCGGCAACATTGAACGCTACATTTCAGATCAGGCGTTGGCGAAAGGTTGGCGCCCTGACTTAAGCCATGTCACCAAAGTGGACAAGCGGGTGGCGATTATCGGTGCAGGTCCGGCAGGGCTGGCCTGTGCGGATGTTCTGACCCGCAATGGCGTGGCGGTGACGGTGTATGATCGCCATCCAGAAATCGGTGGCTTGCTCACTTTCGGCATTCCTTCTTTCAAACTGGATAAATCCCTGCTGGCACGCCGTCGGGAAATCTTCAGCGCGATGGGGATTCACTTCGAACTCAATTGTGAAGTGGGTAAAGATGTCTCTTTGGATTCGCTTTTGGAACAATACGACGCGGTCTTCGTTGGCGTAGGCACTTACCGTTCCATGAAAGCGGGTTTACCCAATGAAGATGCGCCGGGCGTTTATGACGCGCTGCCGTTCCTCATCGCCAACACTAAACAGGTGATGGGGCTCGAAGAGCTACCGGAAGAGCCGTTTATCAATACCGCCGGACTTAACGTCGTGGTACTGGGCGGCGGCGACACCGCGATGGACTGTGTGCGTACTGCGCTGCGCCACGGCGCGAGTAACGTCACCTGCGCTTATCGTCGTGATGAAGCTAACATGCCAGGCTCGAAGAAAGAGGTGAAGAACGCCCGCGAAGAGGGGGCCAACTTCGAATTTAACGTCCAGCCGGTGGCGCTTGAGCTGAATGAACAAGGTCACGTTTGCGGGATTCGTTTCCTGCGTACGCGTCTTGGCGAGCCGGATGCCCAGGGGCGTCGGCGTCCAGTACCGGTGGAAGGCAGTGAATTTGTCATGCCAGCCGACGCGGTGATTATGGCGTTTGGCTTCAATCCGCACGGGATGCCGTGGCTGGAGTCGCACGGTGTAACGGTAGACAAATGGGGCCGCATCATCGCGGATGTGGAAAGCCAGTACCGTTACCAGACCACCAATCCGAAAATCTTCGCCGGTGGCGACGCCGTGCGTGGTGCGGATCTGGTGGTTACCGCAATGGCAGAAGGACGTCATGCGGCACAGGGGATTATTGACTGGCTGGGGGTAAAATCAGTCAAATCTCACTGATAGCCTGCGCAGACAAACCCGACTTCACAGCGTAAGATAATTGTTCATTTCGCGCTGTGGAGTCGGTATGACGCAACAAATCACCCTCATTAAAGACAAAATTCTCTCCGATAACTATTTCACCCTGCACAACATTACTTACGATCTCACGCGCAAAGATGGCGAAGTTATCCGCCATAAACGTGAAGTTTACGATCGCGGTAATGGTGCGACGATCCTCCTGTACAACGCGAAGAAAAAGACCGTGGTTCTGATTCGTCAGTTCCGTGTCGCTACTTGGGTTAATGGCAATGAAAGCGGGCAGCTGATTGAAACCTACGCCGGGCTGCTGGATAACGACGAACCGGAAGTGTGCATTCGCAAAGAAGCGATTGAAGAGACGGGCTATGAAGTGGGTGAAGTGCGCAAATTATTTGAACTGTATATGTCGCCAGGCGGTGTGACTGAGCTAATCCACTTTTTTATCGCCGAATACAGTGACAATCAGCGCGCTAACGCCGGTGGCGGTGTCGAAGATGAAGATATTGAAGTGCTCGAGCTGTCGTTCAGCCAGGCGCTGGAGATGATCAAAACCGGCGAGATACGTGACGGTAAGACGGTGTTATTGCTTAACTATTTGCAAACGTCACATTTAATGGACTGAAAAATAACAATAATATTTCGTTGTTTATTGTTGGCTCAATCCGACAAATCCGATTGAGCCGCGCTACCTGCGCAACGAAGATACGACTTGTGCTGTTTGTTTGAACTTCTGGGGTCGTACCGTCCATGCGCTATCGCATTTTCCTTCTCTTTTTTTTCGCTTTGTTGCCGACGTCTTTGGTGTGGGCGGCACCAGCGCAACGGGCGTTTTCCGACTGGCAGGTCACCTGTAATAACCAAAACTTCTGCGTGGCGCGTAATACGGGCGATCATAATGGACTGGTGATGACCCTGAGCCGCAGCGCCGGGGCGCATACCGATGCCGTTTTACGTATTGAGCGCGGCGGGTTGAAGTCGCCGGATGCGTCTGAAGGGGAAATTGCGCCACGGCTGCTGTTAGATGGTGAGCCGTTGGCGTTAAGTGGTGACAAGTGGCGGATTTCACCATGGTTACTAGTAACCGATGATACGGCAACCATCACCGCGTTTTTGCAGATGATTCAGGAAGGGAAGGCGATCACCTTACGCGACGGCAATCAGACCATTTCTCTGAGTGGCTTAAAAGCGGCGTTGTTGTTTATTGATGCTCAGCAAAAGCGCGTTGGCAGTGAAACCGCGTGGATAAAGAAAGGGGACGAACCGCCGCTCAGCGTACCGCCCGCGCCTGCGCTGAAAGAGGTCGCGGTGGTTAACCCAACGCCGACGCCACTCTCACTCGAAGAACGCAACGATTTGCTGGATTATGGAAACTGGCGGATGAATGGTCTGCGCTGCTCGCTTGATCCGTTACGTCGTGAGGTGAATGTCACTGCGCTGACTGATGATAAAGCGCTGATGATGATTAGCTGTGAGGCAGGGGCCTATAACACCATTGATTTGGCATGGATTGTGTCGCGTAAAAAGCCACTGGCCTCGCGTCCGGTTCGGTTGCGTTTGCCGTTCAACAACGGGCAGGAGACGAATGAACTGGAACTGATGAACGCAACATTTGATGAGAAATCGCGTGAACTGGTGACCTTAGCGAAAGGGCGCGGATTAAGCGATTGTGGCATTCAGGCGCGCTGGCGCTTTGACGGTCAGCGTTTTCGCCTGGTGCGTTACGCCGCAGAGCCCACCTGCGATAACTGGCATGGGCCAGACGCCTGGCCCACGTTGTGGATCACCCGTTAAACAAAATGGCGGGACATGTAGGCCGGATAAGACGCTGTAGGCCGGATAAGACGCGTCAGCGTCGCATCCGGCAATCAGCATCCGGCGATCACCATCAGGCACCTTTTACTCCCAGCACCTTATGCGCTTTTGCCACAATATTCTCGGCGGTAAAGCCAAAGAACGGGAACAGCTTATCCGCCGGAGCAGATTCCCCATAACCCGTCATCCCGACAATTGCCCCTTTCAGACCAACATACTTGTACCAGTAATCGGCAATACCTGCTTCCACCGCCACGCGAGCCGCAACGTTAGAAGGCAACACCGACTCCCGATATTCCTCATCCTGGGCGTCGAAAATATCGGTCGAGGGCAGGGAAACTACGCGAACATTGCGACCTTCTCCCGCTAATTTCTCTGCCGCTTGCAGGGTGATTTCCATCTCTGAACCGGTGGCAATCAAAATAATATCTGGCTTACCGCCGCTGTCTTTCAGCACATAACCGCCACGAGCAATCTCTTTAACCTGATCCGGCGTACGTTCCACCTGGGCCAGATTCTGCCTGGAGAGAATCAGTGCCGTCGGTCCGTTGTGGCGCTCAACCGCCAGCTTCCAGCCTACCGCCGCTTCCACCTGATCGCACGGTCGCCAGGTGCTGAAATTTGGCGTTAAGCGCAGGCTGGCCAGTTGCTCAACAGCCTGGTGCGTCGGACCATCTTCGCCTAGGCCAATTGAGTCGTGGGTATAAACCATAATCTGCCGCGCTTTCATCAGTGCCGCCATCCGCGCGGCGTTACGGGCGTATTCAACAAACATCAGGAACGTCGCGGTATACGGCACAAAGCCACCGTGGTGCGCAATGCCATTGGCGATAGCGGTCATGCCAAATTCACGCACCCCGTAGTGAATGTAGTTGCCCGCCGGATCTTCCTTCAGCGAAACAGAACCTTTCCAGATGGTCAGGTTGCTGGGCGCCAGATCCGCCGAACCGCCGAGCAGCTCCGGTAGTATCGGCCCGTAAGCGTTAAGCGTATTTTGCGAAGCCTTACGGGTAGCGATTTTCGCCGGATTTGCCTGTAACTCATTGATATATTTCTGAGTCGTTTTCTCCCAGTCCTTCGGTAAACCACCGCTCATCCGACGGATAAACTCTTCTGCCAGTTGCGGATGAGCCTTTTTATAGGCGGCAAACTTCTCATTCCAGCTCTGCTGCGCTTTTTCGCCTTTTTCGCGGGCATCCCAGGCGTGATAAATCTCTTTAGGGATCTCAAATGGCGGATGGTGCCAGCCCAGTTTTTGCCGTGCCAGCGCCACTTCTTCTTCCCCCAGCGGTGCGCCGTGCGCCTCTTCCTTACCTGCTTTATTCGGCGATCCAAAGCCAATCACCGTACGACAGATAATCAGCGACGGCTTATCTTTCACGCTTTGCGCTTCAAGGATCGCTTCCTTCACCGCCTGCGGATCGTGACCGTCGATTTCATGGATCACATGCCAGTGATAGGCTTCAAAACGTTTTGCCGTATCGTCGGTAAACCAGCCTTCGGTTTCTCCATCAATCGAAATACCGTTGTGATCGTAAAAACCAATCAGCTTGCCCAGTCCCAGCGTGCCCGCCAGCGAACAGACTTCGTGGGAAATACCTTCCATCAGGCAGCCGTCGCCCATAAACACATAGGTGAAGTGATCGACAATTTCATGATCCGGCTGGTTAAACTGCGCCGCCAGTGTACGTTCCGCTATCGCCAGCCCGACGGCGTTCGCCAAACCTTGTCCAAGAGGACCGGTGGTGGTTTCAACTCCGGGCGTATAGCCGATTTCCGGGTGGCCAGGGGTTTTCGAATGCAGTTGACGAAAGTTCTTCAGCTCTTCCAGCGGCAGGTCGTAACCGGTCAGATGTAGCAAACTGTAGAGCAGCATCGACGCGTGACCGTTGGAAAGAATAAAGCGGTCGCGATCATACCAGGTTGGGTCGGTAGGGTTATGTTTAAGAAAATCGTTCCACAGCACTTCGGCAATATCAGCCATGCCCATCGGCGCGCCGGGATGACCAGAATTGGCTTTTTGTACCGCATCCATACTGAGTGCGCGAATCGCATTGGCAAGGTCTTTTCGGGACATATAACACTCCGTGGCTGGTTTATAGTTTGGCGGCAAGAAGATCTTCCAGTTTGCGTTGATCAACGGCGAACAGACGAATGCCTTCAGACAGTTTTTCTACCGCCATCGCATCCTGATTGTGCTCCCAACGGAACTCCGCTTCGCTCATGGGAGCTGGGCGTGGGAACGTCTGAGAAGGTGGGATTAATTTACGTACCACTGGCGAAACTTTTTCCTGCAGCTCCTTCAGCAAATTCGGTGCGATAGTTAGTCGATCGCAGCCGGTTAAGGCGAGGATTTGTTCGGTGCGACGGAAGCTCGCGCCCATCACAATGGTTTCATAGTGGTGTTGCTTATAGTAGTCGTAGATATTGCGCACCGATTTAACGCCTGGATCTTCTTCCACCACATACGGGTCCATCGGCTTGCGTGCCTGATACCAGTCATAAATACGCCCGACAAACGGCGAAATCAGAAAAACGCCTGCTTCCGCACAGGCCCGGGCCTGTGCAAAAGAAAACAGCAGCGTCAGGTTGCAGTTAATACCTTCTTTTTCCAACTCTTCTGCCGCGCGAATTCCTTCCCAGGTCGAAGCCAGCTTGATCAGAATGCGTGATTTCTCAACGCCTTGTTGCTGATACAAGTCCACCAGATGGCGCGCCTTCTCAATACTCTTTTCTTTATCAAAAGAGAGGCGTGCATCAACTTCTGTTGACACGCGACCGGGTACGATTTTGAGGATTTCAGCACCGAAATTGACCGCCAGTTTGTCACACGCTGCGACCACCTGTTGTTCCTGGGTCTTGCCATTTTTTTTACCCCAGGCGATAGCATCGTCTATTAAATGCTCATATTGTGATAATCCGGCAGCCTTGAGCAACAGCGAAGGATTGGTGGTGGCATCCTGAGGATGATAATGGCGAATGGACTCAATATCGCCGCTGTCTGCCACGACAGTGGTGAACTGTTTGATGCCGTCTAACTCGTTCATAGGAAATACTCCTTGAAAAGTAAAGTGTTAGATGAGTGCGTTAATTCACACTTCTGAGAAATTTCGCTAAACGCATCAAAAAAGCATAGCAGACAGGCATGGTATTGCTGGATTAAGCAGGTAACATCAGTGTTATAGGATTATTACCAAAACATTATATTAATGGTGAGAGTTTGGACTTGCTCAAAGTCTGTAGACTCCGGCAAGGTAATAATGTGCGCCACGTTGTGGGCAGGGGCTGTTGCCCACACACTTTATTTGTGAACGTTACGTGAAAGGAACAACCAAATGGATGACCAGTTAAAACAAAGTGCACTTGATTTCCATGAATTTCCAGTTCCAGGGAAAATCCAGGTTTCTCCAACCAAGCCTCTGGCAACGCAGCGCGATCTGGCGCTGGCCTACTCACCAGGCGTTGCCGCACCTTGTCTTGAAATCGAAAAAGACCCGTTAAAAGCCTACAAATATACCGCGCGCGGTAACCTGGTGGCGGTGATCTCTAACGGTACGGCGGTGCTGGGGTTAGGCAACATTGGCGCGCTGGCAGGCAAACCGGTGATGGAAGGCAAGGGCGTTCTGTTTAAGAAATTCGCCGGGATTGATGTATTTGACATTGAAGTTGATGAACTCGACCCGGACAAATTTATTGAAGTCGTCGCTGCGCTCGAACCGACCTTCGGCGGAATCAACCTCGAAGACATTAAAGCGCCAGAATGTTTCTATATTGAACAGAAACTGCGCGAGCGGATGAATATTCCGGTATTCCACGACGATCAGCACGGCACGGCAATCATCAGCACTGCCGCCATCCTCAACGGCTTGCGCGTGGTGGAGAAAAACATCTCTGACGTGCGTATGGTGGTTTCCGGCGCGGGTGCTGCAGCAATCGCCTGTATGAACCTGCTGGTCGCGCTGGGTCTGCAAAAACATAACATCGTGGTTTGCGATTCAAAAGGCGTTATCTATCAGGGCCGTGAGCCAAACATGGCGGAAACCAAAGCCGCATATGCGGTAGTGGATGACGGCAAACGTACCCTCGATGATGTGATTGAAGGCGCGGATATTTTCCTCGGCTGTTCCGGCCCGAAAGTGCTGACCCAGGAAATGGTGAAGAAAATGGCTCGAGCGCCAATGATCCTGGCGCTGGCGAACCCGGAACCGGAAATTCTGCCGCCGCTGGCGAAAGAAGTGCGTCCGGATGCCATCATCTGCACCGGTCGTTCTGACTATCCAAACCAGGTCAACAACGTCCTTTGCTTCCCGTTCATCTTCCGTGGCGCGCTGGACGTTGGCGCAACCGCCATCAACGAAGAGATGAAACTGGCGGCGGTACGCGCGATTGCAGAACTGGCCCATGCGGAACAGAGCGAAGTGGTGGCTTCAGCGTATGGCGATCAGGATCTGAGCTTTGGTCCGGAATACATCATTCCAAAACCGTTTGATCCGCGCTTGATCGTTAAGATCGCTCCTGCGGTCGCGAAAGCGGCGATGGAGTCGGGCGTGGCGACGCGTCCGATTGCTGATTTCGACGTCTACATCGACAAGCTGACTGAGTTCGTTTACAAAACCAACCTGTTTATGAAGCCGATTTTCTCCCAGGCTCGCAAAGCGCCGAAGCGCGTAGTTCTGCCGGAAGGGGAAGAGGCGCGCGTTCTACATGCCACTCAGGAACTGGTAACGCTGGGACTGGCGAAACCGATCCTTATCGGTCGTCCGAACGTGATCGAAATGCGCATTCAGAAACTGGGCTTGCAGATCAAAGCGGGCGTTGATTTTGAGATCGTCAATAACGAATCCGATCCGCGCTTTAAAGAGTACTGGACCGAATACTTCCAGATCATGAAGCGTCGCGGCGTCACTCAGGAACAGGCGCAGCGGGCGTTGATCAGTAACCCGACAGTGATCGGCGCGATCATGGTTCAGCGTGGCGAAGCCGATGCAATGATTTGCGGTACGGTGGGTGATTATCATGAACATTTTAGCGTGGTGAAAAATGTCTTTGGTTATCGCGATGGCGTTCACACCGCAGGTGCAATGAACGCGCTGCTGCTGCCGAGTGGTAACACCTTTATTGCCGATACCTACGTCAATGACGAACCAGACGCAGAAGAGCTGGCGGAGATCACCTTGATGGCGGCAGAAACTGTCCGTCGTTTTGGTATTGAGCCGCGCGTTGCTCTGTTGTCGCACTCCAACTTTGGTTCTTCTGACTGTCCGTCGTCGAGCAAAATGCGTCAGGCGCTGGAACTGGTCAGGGAACGTGCGCCAGAACTGATGATTGATGGTGAAATGCACGGCGATGCAGCGCTGGTGGAAGCGATTCGCAACGACCGTATGCCGGACAGCCCTTTGAAAGGTTCTGCCAATATTCTGGTAATGCCAAACATGGAAGCTGCCCGCATTAGTTACAACTTACTGCGCGTTTCCAGCTCGGAAGGTGTGACTGTCGGTCCGGTGCTGATGGGCGTGGCGAAACCGGTTCACGTGTTAACGCCGATCGCATCGGTACGTCGTATCGTCAACATGGTGGCGCTGGCCGTGGTTGAAGCGCAAACCCAACCGCTGTAATTCTTTTTTAACTCTCACGCTTACCCTGAATATTCAGGGTAAGCGGTCCAGCTGCAATATATTAGTAAAGCTGGTGATGCTGCCAACTTACTGATTTAGTGTATGATGGTGTTTTTGAGGTGCTCCAGTGGCTTCTGTTTCTATCAGCT